>QHZM01000093.1 GCA_003224665.1 Acidobacteriota bacterium | reverse complement strand
AATCGTGCTGCGCCACGAGCCGCAAGAGTTTGACGAAAAGAGCGTCTTCGCAGGCCAGCAATTCACCACCCACTCCGAAATCGTTCACAAGGCCATCAACGCGAGGAACCATGGCGCCGCGGCCATGGTCCTGGCCAACGACGTCGGCAACCATGCCGGCCAGCCTGACGAGTTGATCCGGTTCGGCGGCCTGGCCGGGCCGGAGGAGATGAAGCTCGCCGCGATGCAAGTGAAGGCTGCGGTTGCCGACGAGTGGCTGAAGCCGAGCGGGCAAACCCTCGAGTCACTCCGGAGCGCAATCGACAAGGACCTCTCGAATCACTCTTTCGCCCTCAATCCCGCGGCGCGCCTCTCGCTTAAAGTTGACGTTGAGCGAATCAGGAAGAAAGTGGCCAACGTGGTCGCGGTCCTGCCGGGCCGGAACCAGGACGAATGCATTGTGGTGGGAGCGCATTACGATCACCTCGGGCTCGGCGACCAGCACTCGCTCGCCCCAAGCCAGATCGGTCAAATCCATCACGGCGCGGATGACAACGCTTCCGGCACGAGCGGCCTGCTGGAACTCGCTCGAGGCCTGAGCCGCGAAAAACGCAAGCCCCCGCGGTCCATCGTGTTTGCCGCGTTCGCCGGAGAAGAAGCAGGCCTGCTCGGCTCGAGCTTCTATGTCTCCCACCCGGCCCTCCCGCTCAGCCAGACCCTCGCCATGATCAATCTCGATATGATCGGGCGCATTTCAAAAAACCGTCTTTACGTCGGCGGGACCGGGACTTCGCCGGGCTTCCGGAAACTCGTCGAGGAAGCCAACAGCCCCCTGGGGTTTGAACTGAGCTTCTCGGCGTCGGGCTACGGAGCCAGCGACCACACTTCTTTTACCGTGCGCGGCGTCCCGGTGCTGTTTTTCTTCTCCGGGCTGCACTCGGACTATCACAAGCCTTCCGATACCTGGGACAAGATTGACGCAGTGGACGGCGCGCGCGTGGTCGGACTCGTCGCGAACGTCATTCAATCTCTCGCCTCGCTCGACGAGAGGCCGCAATACGTGCGTGTCGCGGAGCCCGCGCCCTCGGCCATGGCGGGAGCGGGTTATGGGCCCTACTTCGGTTCCGTCCCGGACTTCGGCGAGACGGAACACGGCGTGAAATTCGCCGACATCCGTGACGGCAGCCCCGCCGCCAAGGCCGGGTTCAAAGCCGGCGATGTGCTCGTCCAGTTCGGCGAACAGAGGATCGACAACCTCTATGACTTCACCTATGCCCTGCGCGCCCACAAGCCCGGGGACAAAGTCCTTGTGACCGTCCTGCGCGGCGGGGAAAGAATCACCCGTGAAGTTACGCTGGAAGTGCGCCGGTGAAACTCGATTGAGTTTGCCGCTGTGCTGAGAATCTTTGGAAAACCTTCGTGGGCAATACTCATTCGTATTCGGGCAGCAAAAGTATCTTCGCGAGTAAGCTGGCGCGCACGCTTGCTCTAACGCTGGCGCTGGCCGTGGCGGCCCAGGCCAAATCCGGAATGCAGGCGCCGGCTGGGACGCCAGCCGAAAACGAGCCGTTGAAGTTACTCATTTCGGTCGAGCAGCAGTCCGTCACTGCTCCCCTCCCGGTCCGCCTCACGCTCCACGTTCATAACTCGGGCCGCGAGCCACTGTGGCTTTACCGGCGAGTGCGAGACCGCGCCAGGCCGAGAGAAGTCCGCGTCAGCGAAGAGACCGCGAATATGACCACAGGCGGCTCGACGCTCGCTGTGCGCCTCGAGCCGGTCGAAAGTCAGTCGCCTTCCCAAACCACAGAACCCGCCGAGGGCAAAGTGCTCGAAAGCGTGGGGCTGCCCCACCCGAGACTGTTCAGGCTGGGTCCGGATGAAGATGCTGAGGAAAGGGCGGTCATCCAAATCAGTCCCGCGACCGCGGCGAGCGGTGACGGCAAAAAGCGTCCTCTCTGGGGCAGGTATCGCCTCTCGGTCACCTACGGGGCCGAGTACTCGAACGCCGAAGAGATTGCGAGGAACCTGCGCGTCAAGGTGTGGCGAGGCGAAGTCACAAGCAACGTCGTCGAAATGGAACTCCGGCCGACGCCGGCGGACGCCCCAGGATCAGTGGCCGGCACTGTGGTCGGGTCCGACGGGCGTGCGCGACGCGACGTGATTGTTTCCCTCAGCGACCAGCAGGAACGTCTCGTGGCGCAGGTTTTGACGGACCCCGAGGGGCGGTTTTCGTTTACCGGACTTTCCTTCGGACTCTACTGGGTGACGGCGCGTCTGGACAGCTCGACGACGGATACGACCGTTTTCCGTCACGCCGAGCTGACCCCGGACCAGCCGGCGGGAACGATTGAGCTGGTCATGCTGCCCAAGGAAATTTACGAACCCAAAGCGATCCTCCATAAACCCGTTCTCTTCCGGCTCACAGACAGCGCCGACCGCCCACTCGACAAAGTAAATCTCCAGGTGACGTGGTCGAATGGGTCGGTGCTTGACAACGTGACCGGGCAGACCATCGAAGACGGGACCGTAACGCTCGATTTGATCCCGGGGCGAAATTTCGCGACCCTCAAGCGGCGGGGATGTCCGAAGGACGAAAAACGGGTGGACGTGACTCAAGGCGACGGGATCGACGACTTCAAGCTGGCCCTCGATTGCGCGGGCAGATGAGGGGAGAGCGACTGGTGGCGAAAAGATTTCAGCTCGTCATCGCAGCAGGCGTGATCTTCCTTGCGGGACTCGGAGCGGCCGCCCTGCCTGGCAGTGACCAGCAGAAGGCTCCCTCCCAGGGCCTGAGCGGAGCGGGTCCCGTAGTAAACGGCACGCCGGATGACCCGCTGCGCGACCCCCGGGAAGTCCACCTCCGCCACATCAAACAGTTGACCTTCGGAGGCCAGAACGCGGAGGCCTACTTCAGTTTCGACGGCAAGCGTCTGGTTTTTCAGTCCACGCGTCCGCCGTATTCGTGCGACCAGATGTTCATGATGAACGTGGACGGCACAGGCGCCAGGCTCGTCTCGACGGGCGAAGGGAAGACCACGTGCGGTTACTTCTACCCTGACGGGCGGCACATCCTCTACTCTTCGACTCACCGATCGAGTCCCGCATGCCCGCCCCGCCCCGATTATTCCAAGGGCTACGTCTGGGGCATTTATTCTGCATTCCAGATTTTCAAAGCCACCGAAGGCGGCGAGATCGTCGGCCAACTGACCAAAGGTCCGGGATACAACGCCGAAGCCACCCTTTCGACCGACGGGAAAAAAATCGTCTTCACTTCCGCAAGAGACGGCGACCTTGAAATCTACTCCATGAATCCGGACGGCAGCGGCGCGCGGCGCTTGACCTGGGAACTTGGCTACGACGGCGGTCCTTTTTATTCGCCGGACGAAAAGTGGATTGTTTACCGGGCGCACCACCCGAGTGCGGGGGAGGAGGTGGCGCGCTTTAAGACGCTCCTCGCCCAGGAGCTGGTGGAGCCTTTGCTGATGGACCTTTACGTCATGCGCGCGGATGGCTCCGGCAAAAGACAAATTACCCGGCTCGACGGCGCGAGCTTTGCGCCGTCGTTTTTCCCCGACGGCCGGCGCATAATTTTTGCCTCGAATTACCAGGCGCCCGGCTCCAGCCAGTTCGAGCTCTACAGCGTTGGCCGCAAGGGTAAGAACCTCGAGCGGATCACCTTCGCCGGAGGCTTCAACGCCTTCCCGGTCTTCTCCCCGGATGGCAAGATGCTCGTGTTCGCGTCAAATCGGAATGCCAAGCAGCCCCACGAAATCAATATCTTCGTCGCCTGGTGGGTCCCGTAGAGGGTGGGTTCGAAAGAAACCCTGGCCAGCCGGGCGAATGACTTGTCGCGGTTGGCGCTCAGACTCGCAAAGCGACCGACCTACGGATTGATCTCGTTATCCGACCGATTCGGCGGGAGGTTGGGCATAATGTCCCCCTCTCGTCCATCGTTCATCTGACCCAAGAAAGGAACCACAGGGAAAGACTTGAGATTTGACTTGGGGATGAGCACTCGAAAGGAGGACGATTCTTGAGAGTGCCCCGCGCGGGAACCGGAGAACAGGGAACGGAAAGCTATGGGCCCGCCAAGGCCTCCAGAGCAGGCCGGTTGCTGATAACCAGTGTGGAGCCTTTGAGGTTGATGATCCGATTTTTCTTGAAGTCCGCGAGCAACCGGGTGACTGTTTCCCGGGAAATTCCGATCATCTGGCCAATTTCTTCGTGAGTGTAAGTCAGTTTGAGACGAAGTCCGCCGCCCGCCTGGCCCTCCCGGGCCCCCAGACTGAGAAGGAACTTCGCCAGCCTCTCTGAGACCGAGGAGGAAAGCCCCAGCAATGAAATCTGTTCAGTGGCGGTCTGAAAGTTCTGGGCCAACTGTTGAGCTACGCGGACGCACGCATCCCCATGCTCGTGCAAGAACCGGAGAAAATCATCACACTTGATAAAGTTCACTTCGGAAGGAGTCAAGGTCTCCGCGGTCAGGTAGTAGGGTTTTCCAGAAAGGGTTGCGGCGAGCCCGAGGACTTCCCCGGGTGTGCTGATTCTCGTGATCAGACTTCGGCCATCTTGGGAGCAAACCGTCAGCTTGACCCGCCCCGCACAAAGCACATAGACCCCTCGCGGAGGCTGACCCTGCACGAATAAGACGAGGAACCCGGCTTCTCAGCGTTTTTTCCCGGAGACTTAATGTAAGGCATTTCCTTTCGGCCCTCCGTAGGGCAGGCGGCCAGGCGACCCAGGCGGACGAGCTGTCACATCAACTCCTGCATGACCTCATCCAGGACGCTTTTCGGCGGGCGAACGCGCGACTGGGGAAGAGTAGCCAGGGGGTCGTCCACCAGGTTGATCAGGTCGAGGAAGTTATGCCGTTTCGTTTCCACGAAGAAAAGGCCGGTCAAGATTTCGCCCTTCTCGTGGGCTTCGGTCAGCAGTCGAAGGGCATCCGTCTTCGAAGTAGGGTCGTACTCTGTCCCGAGTTTTTTAAGTCGCAGGTGGGAGCCGTCGTGGAGGGTGATGTCGGTGGTCGTCCCCGGGTCGTAGTCCGCCGTGATTTCCTCGAAGAAGGGGATGAAGTAAATGTCCTCGAGAGGCGCGTCATGGTCTTTCACGTAACTATAACTCTTGGTCGATCCCTCGTGGTCGTTGAAGGTGACGCAGGGCGAAATCACGTCCAGCATCGAAGTGCCGTTATGAGCCAGGGCGCCCTTGAGTAGGGCCAGTAATTGTTTCTTGTCCCCCGAAAACGAACGCGCCACGTACGTCGCGCCCAGGAGGATGGCGAGGGCGCAGGTGTCAATCGGAGGCAGCTCATTCACGACGCCGGTCTTCAGCTTGGAGCCGATATCCGCCGTCGCGGAAAACTGGCCCTTGGTCAGCCCGTAGCAGCCGTTGTCCTCGATGATGTAAATGATGGGGAGATTACGCCGCATGAGGTGGACAAACTGCCCGATCCCGATGGACGCGGTGTCGCCGTCCCCGCTAACGCCGACGGCGATCAGGTGGCGGTTGGCGAGCATCGCGCCGGTGGCGACCGAGGGCATGCGCCCGTGCACGGCGTTCAAGCCGTAAGCGGCTCCCAGGAAGTAAGCCGGGCTCTTGGACGAGCAGCCGATGCCGGAAAGCTTGGCCACGCGGTGCGGCTCAATCCCCAGCTCGTAGCACGCCTCGATGATCCGTTCGGAGATGGCGTTATGGCCGCAGCCCGCGCACAGGGTGCTCTTGTTTCCTTTGTAGGGAGTGATGTCCAACCCGATGCGGTTGACTTTTTTCGGCGGTGCCGGTGGCACAGATGTGGTAGCCATGTCAGTGTCTCACTTCCTTGGCCGCGATCGCGTCCGTAATCGTCCGCGCGTCAATCGGCAGGCCGCTGTAGTGGCGGACGCTATCCAATTTTTTCACGTCATCGGCGTCCACTGCGAGCCGAAGCAGGGAGAGCATCTGCCCGTCGCGGTTCTGGTCAATCACGTACACGCGGCGGTGCCGCCGGCAGAACTCCTTCACCTGTTCGCTGAAAGGAAACGCGCGGAGGCGGCAATAACTGGCCCCCAGGCCGTATTCCTGCTTTAACTGGTCGAGGCTCTCGACGACGGCCCAGTGGGAGGAGCCGTAAGCGATGATTCCGAAGTCCGGGTGCTGCGCTTGCTGAAGGACGGGCCCCGGGACGCGGCGCGACGCCGTAGCAAACTTTCGATTGAGGCGGTCCATGTTTTTCACGTAGTCGTCCGGCCGCTCGGTGTAGAGAGCTTTCTCGTCGTGTCCGCTGCCGCGGACGAAGTAGGCCGCCTTGGGGTGATTCGTTCCGGGCAAGGTGCGATAGGGAATGCCGTCCCCGTCCACGTCGTGGTACCGCTCAAACCGGCCGAGGCGCTCCACGTCTTGAGCCGTCAGGACCTTGCCCCGGGCGATCGGCCTTTCCGGGTACGGGAACGGGTCCGCCATCCAGTTGTTCATTCCGAGGTCGAGGTCACTCATGACGAAAACGGGCGTCTGGAACTCTTCCGCCAAGTCGAACGCCTCAATCCCCAGGGAGAAGCATTCTTCGACAGAACTCGGGAACAGAAGGATGTGTTGCGTGTCGCCGTGGGAGAGGAAAGCAAGCGAAAGGACGTCTCCCTGCATGGTGCGCGTGGGCAGCCCGGTGGAGGGACCGACGCGCTGGACGTCAAAGATGACGACGGGAATCTCCGTGTAGTAACCGAAGCCTACAAATTCGGTCATCAGTGAGATCCCGGGGCCGGAAGTCGCCGTCATCGAACGCGCGCCGGCCCAGCCGGCTCCCAGGGCCATGCCGATGGCGGCGATCTCGTCCTCGGCCTGTACAATGGCAAAGGTTGCCTTGCCCGTTTCAGGGTCGACGCGATAACGCTTCATGTACTCGGTCAGCGTCTCGCCGAGCGAACTCGATGGCGTGATGGGGTACCACGTCACCACGGTGACGCCGGCGAACATCGCGCCAAGGGCCGCTGCCGAATTGCCGTCAATTAGGATCTTCCCGCGCGTCGCGTCCATCCCCTCCACGGTGAAGCGGTCGGCCTTGGGGAGGTTTTTCTCCGCGAACTCATAGCCGGCGCGCGCGGCGTTGAAGTTCAAATCCACGGCCTTGAGTTTCTTCTTGAACTGCTTTTGCAGCGCCTTGCGGATTTCCTCCATCTCAATGCCGAGCAACCTGGCCAGGACGCCGTCATAAATCATGTTCCGCACCAGCCGTCGGAGCTTGGCGTCGGGGCAGACGGGCGCGACAAGCTGATCGAACGGCACGGGATAAAAGACCACGTCGTTGCGGAGGCGCTTCAGGTTCAGCCGCTCATCGTAAACAACCGCCGAGCCCGGCCGGAGTCCCTGCACGTCTTCTTCGGCCGTTTCGGGATTCATCGCGACTAGGAAGTCGATTTCCTTCCGGCGAGCGACGTAGCCGTGCTTCGAGGCGCGAATCGTGAACCAGGTTGGAAGGCCCGCGATATTCGAAGGAAATAAGTTTTTGCCCGAGACGGGCACTCCCATCTGAAAGATGGCCCTTAAGAGAACGGCATTAGCAGTCTGGCTTCCGGAGCCGTTGACAGTCGCCACCTGGATCGAAAGGTCGTTGACGACCTTCTCCTTTTTCGGGACTGGCTGTGTCTCCGTAACTTCAACGTGGGTAATTCCCATAAGGCTTCTCTGGAGCTCTCCTCTCCCTAAAGGTCGAAGTCGGCGGTCCTAGCCTTCTAGGCCCCGAGTCGGCCCTGAAACGTGCCCGGAAACTTCTGCGAGGCCCCGCCCCGGCAGGAACTCCGAATTCCGCAGGGCACGGCGAAAAAACGACACCTCATCTCTCGCCTGAG
>QHZM01000092.1 GCA_003224665.1 Acidobacteriota bacterium | reverse complement strand
CGGAACATTGGGAGGGAGCTTCCCAAGGTCGATGGTGGGCGGCGGGCCGTTCTCAGCAGCCGCCGTCGCCAGTCGCTCGACGTTCTCAAAGCTGAATGAGGAAATGGGCTGCGGGATGCCATCTTCGAGGATCTTGAAATCCTGCTGTTTCAGGTCCGTAACGATGTTCCCGCTCTTATCCCACACGCGCACGTCGACGAGGACCAAGTTCACCTGGCTCCGAAGCACGAAGCCGCCAGAATTCTGCGGCGATGACGTTTGCGTCGAAGCCTGAGCGTTCGTGCCACCCTGTATTGCTCCAGCTTGCCTCGAGGGACCATAAAAACTCGCCAGGCAGGCGAGGGATGCCACACCCAGGAGTTCAAGCAGGACACGCACTCTCGGCATCATGTAGTTCTTCCGACTCACCGCAACCAGCCCAAACGGCGGCTCGCGCTTTCCCGCCGCTCCCACCGTCGCTCCTGGCCCGGTCAAAATCGAATGCGGACCGAGAGCTCGAGCGTGCGCATCCCCTGAACGCTGGTCACGCGCCCGAAGTCTGTGGCGTCCACAACTGTTCCCAGGCCCCTGTAACTCGGCGTGTTGAAGATGTTATTCGCTTCAATGCGGAAATCAGCCCTTGCGCCTCTTTCCTGCGAAAGGGTCACAAACCTTCCGAGTGACATATTGAACTCGATGGTCCGCGGGCCGGGTATGGTGTTACGCCCGGCAACACCAAACTGGCCGGCCACCGGCAGCGTGAAAGCGGCGGTATTGAAGTAACGCAGAGACCTGCCAGTCGCCCAGGATGCGAGCCGGCATTCCACCGTGATTCAGGTAGCGGTGTCGCGCGCCGAACGGAAACTCAAGAGTGTGGTTCAGACTCAGCCGGTGCCGCACGTCAAACGCCGAGAGCCCGCGCTCCGCTTGGAGATCGAGGAAATCCTGCGCGACGGTGTTGCCGGCTCCGCCCACACTCGATGCGTCGTCAATGGATTTTGAGAAGGTATAGTTGGCGCTCATGGAAAACCCATGATTGAACTGGCGGCGAAGCCCCACTTGCAACCCGTGGTAGATGGACGCGGCGCCGGAGGTCTCGTATTCAAACTGCAGCGCGTTTTGAAACTGGCTGCCCGTGGACACGGGGGAACCGGACAGGGCCGGGTTCGGCGCCAACAGCAGGTCCAGCTTCGTCCCCTTGGTCCCCACGTACCCGATCGAGAAGACCCAATTTCGGGCGATCTCATCTTCGACCGTAAAATTCCACGTCTGGCCGTATGGCGTCCGGAAGCCCGGATCAACGGCGAAAGTGTTGCGCGCGATTCCCGGAGCGATCTTCGGAAAGCCTTTCTCGAGCGTCAGCACCTGGTTGGGCGTCGTGCTCAGAGTCGAGGCCTCGGCAAACGGCGGCTGGTTGGCAAGGTTAGGCGTCAGCCGCTGGTAAATGGAGCTGTCGTAGAAGATTCCGTATCCTGCGCGCAGCACCACGTGGCGGCTGGTCCAGGGTCGAAACGCCAGGCCTACCCGCGGAGCGAGATTGTTGTTGTCACTGCGAATGAGCGAGCCCGGCAGCGAGCCCGGCGATTGTCCCGTGACCGTCCCGACCGACGAGAAGTCGGTGCCGATCACAAGGTCGGACAAATGCCCGTACTTCTCCTTGAAGGGCTGGAACCACTCGTAGCGGAGCCCGAGGTTGAGGGTCAATCGGGAAGTCACGCGCCAGTCATCCTGGACAAATCCGGAATAGACCTGCGAGCGCAGATAATTGGCACTTGTCCCAAAGCGAACGGAGGTTACCTGGGGCAGTCCGAGGAGAAAGTCGGCGAAGTCAAAGCCCGTCCCGGACACCGGAGAGCCCCGGGACGTAAAGTCGCTGGTGGTATATCCGCTGAAGGTGAAGGTGCCGCGCGCGTCTGGATCGGTGAGGGTGTTGAGCTGGACGCGGCGCAGCTCGCCGCCCAGTCGCACGTTATGTTTGCCGCGGTTCACCAGGAGAAAGTCGAACACGCGGAAAGTCTGGTTGCGCACCAGCGAGGGGATGGCGTCGTTGAGGCCGGTAAAGTTGGTAAAGGCGATGATGGGCAAACCCCAGTCGCGAGGGTCCCGCGAGATGTCCTGAATCCCCAGCGCGCGTGCGATATCTTGCTGGAACGCGAAGGAATTTAGCGTGGAGTTTCGCTGCCGGTTGAAGTTGAACGACAAGGTGTTCACGGTGTGCGGGGTGAAGGTGTGCGTCTCGCCCAAATTCAAGTTCTGGCTGCGCACTGAGATGTTTCGAACGAGGCCGGGGAAGTTCCCCACCGACTCGGAACGCGAGGAATTGAAAAAGTAGAAGACGTTGACGTTGTCCTTGGCGGAAATCTGGTGGCCGACGCGGCCCATCACCCGGTCGCTGTCCGAAGGCAGCGCTTGTTGGAGATGAAAGTTTTGCACGCTTCCCGGCAAGTTCCGCTGCGGGATGTAATTCAACAGGCCCAGTGCCGCGGGATCGACTCGGAAGGGTGGAATCATGTTCCCCCCGAACGCCTGGCGCGGGCCGAGCGGGTTGGACTGCGGATCGTAAATCGTGGGAACCGTTCCGGCGAACGGGCCTGAGGGAATGACGCTTTTCGAGAAATCCCCCAGGCGTTCATCCGGCGTGGGCACGGTGGCGAACCTGTCAAACGGGCTTTTGCCACGCCGCAGGCTGTAATTGACGAAGAAGCTGGTCTTGTCCGGTCGGTGGTAGATCTTCGGGATCACGAGCGGGCCACCGATGGCGGCGCCTACTTGCTCCCGATTGTACGGGATTCGAGCCGACTCGGCGATATTCAAAGGAAAGGGACGGGCGTCAAGGACCGAATTCGAATAGCGCTCGGAGACGTTGCCGCGAAGACGATTGACCTGTTGCCGCCTTCCCCTGTCCCCTCCCCCCCAAAACATCGCCCCGCCCTCAAACCCGCCGCCTCCGCCAAAGCCCGGCGCACCCTGTGATTCCCGGGAGCGGCGAAACTCCTCCGCACGCTCCCGCCACTGCCCCTCCGCATCTCCGGGTGTAGGGGCGCGGCCTACGCTTCCAGAAAGCAGGAATGAGTTGGAGGCACTTGAACTGGAGTCAGCCGAACCAGAATCGGCGCCGGCTTGCTCGGAAGCCTCTGCTTGAGACTGTCCCCCCGGGACACCGTTTTCTGAGAACCGCACATTGCCGGCGCCCCCCTCGCCTTCTGTGCCTCCACCCCCAGCGCGCATAGCGGCTACGTTGCGCAGCCGTTCGCGGACTTCCGGCGGCAGCGCGGCCAGGCCCGGCAGTCCGCCTGGTTGATGCGTCCCCGCGGCGGCGCTCTGCTCCGGCACGCTCATGGCGAGCGCGACGTTTACCTTGAGCGTTTTCCCTGCGGTCACCGGCACCGGTTCGCGGACATCGGTCCGGAAGCCCACCAGGGAAATCAGGAGCTTGTAAGTCCCCGGGCCCACGCCGGCAAGGGTGTAATTCCCCGCCTCGTCCGACCAAGTCTCCTTGCGCTCCCCAGTTTGTGTTTCGATGAGCTTTACGGTCGCGCCCGGAACATCGACGCCGCCCGGACCTCGCACGTGACCTGTGACGATCCCGGGTGTCGTCTGCGTCGCCGGCCCCGTCGCCTGCGACGCTGCATTCGCCGCCACCAGCAATCCGTAGGAGACGCCCACGACGCCAAGCAACAGTGCGCGCTTTCTAACGAAGGGTTCCCGATCCAGGACTGGCAAACACCCCACCGAAACCTGCCTTCACGATCCAGTGTTTTCCTTCTCGATACTAGTGACGCAGCCCGAGCCCTGCTGGTTTCACTTAAAATTCCCGCGCCGCCGCAAGAAGGCTTCGCGTTGACAGCCCCCAGTTTCTTCTTGCCTGATTCTTCTTCGCTTCACGCCCTGACTCCGGATTTTCTCTGTAACCATTTTCGCCGCTCAGCCGTTCTAATCTGATAGGAGGTGGGCATGCGCAACAACATTATTTTGTTAACGCTTATAGTAGGCCTGCTGCTCTCCGGCCCCCTGACGGCACTCGCCGGTCAGAATCCCCAGCCCGAGGTGAGCCCGCGGCGGGCCAAACAGGAGCCTGCAAAAACCGATCAGGCTGCGGGGGGTCAAACCGAGGGACAAAGTGCTGGTCCCGGCGCCCAAGCGCGCGCACACGCCAACGATAGGGCGTTCGGAACGATCACCTCGGTTGGTGTGGACCGCCTCGAGATCAAGAAGATGGACGGCACGGCACAGTCGATGATGGTGGATGATCAGACACGATACAGGGAAGGCCGGCGCGACGCCCAGAAAGATCTCCAGTTGGAAGACTTGAAGCCGGGCGACCACGTTTTCGTGCAGGGCCGCGCCACCGACAACAAAGAATTTACCGCCCTCATGGTGCGCCGAGTCACTGACGAGGAAATTCAGGCCTTCAGCGGCGAGCGGGCGATCGGTGAAATCATTTCAATCGACGGCAACCAAATCAAAGTCCGCAATCCGCGGCAAGGTGAGAAGACGGTCGTGGTCAACGACCAAACCGTCTTCATGAAGGAGGGCCAGTCCATCACCTTGAAAGACCTGAAAGTCGGCGACCGCATCTTCGCCCAGGGCAAGGAAACGAACGGACAGTTCATTGCTGCGCGGATTTTTACGGGTCAATTCGGTCAGCAAGGGCAACAATGGCGGGAGCACCGAACGAGACCAGAGAACCAATGATCTGCCGTTGCCAAGAACTCGACCCGTCCTTTGGGGATTGACGTTGTGGGCTTCGGTTGTTGACCATTCGCGGTGATGCATACTACCTTCTTGATTGTCGGTTCATACAGCGACGGTCGATCGAGGTCTTTGGCGCGGAGTCACTTTCACGGACTCCGACGACAGCAGGGGCAAGTCAGGTAGGGCGCGGTTCCGAGTTGACCTTGAATAACAAACACCGTCCCGGGTCAGCTAGCTTTGTGACGGGAAGGAGCGCCCACCATCTGTTTCAGGACATGCTCCACTGCTTCGAGCGTCCGGTCGATGTCGGCTTCGGTATGGCTATAGCTCACGTGGCAGCGCGTGAGGTTTGAAGGCATTTCAAAGATTCCCAGCTCGATCAGCCGCCGGCGGTATTCTACAAAACGTTCCGCGTCATTCCTCAGCAAGTCCGAATAGCTCTCAAGCGGGCCGTCCAGGAAGTACGTCAAAAACACCGACCCGTATCCCGCGACGTTCGCGCGCACGCCCAGTCGCTCATGGATATCGCGCAACCCCCGGCGCACCTTTTCTCCGAGTCGAAAAACGCACTCGTGCACAGGCTCGCGCTCGAGCAATTCGACAGTGGCCAGGACCGCCGCGCAGCCGACCGCGTTCCCGTTGAATGTGCCGGAATAAAACGTGTCGCCTCCCGGCCGTGTCTTGAAGTGGTCCATTAGGTCCGCTTTCCCGAAAATCAGGGCAGCCCCATGCGCCGTGGCAAGTTGACGCAATCCCTCGAGGAAGCCGGGGCGAGGCATCACGCAGCCCATGTTGTGGGCAATCGGTTCGACGATGATGGCTGCGATTTGCCCGCGGTGGGTCTCGAGCGCGCGCTCGACGCCCGCAAGATCGTTGAACGCGCAGACGACGGTATTCTCAAGGACCTCGGGAAGGATTCCGGCAGACCCGGCGGCGGTGCTGCCGGTCTTGAGGGCCGGGTTGGCGAGGTTGCATAGCACGGAGTCGTGGAACCCGTGGTAGCAACCCTGGAACTTGATGATCTTCTTTCGCGCCGTAGAGGCCCGGGAGACTCGAATGGCGTGAAAAGTAGCCTCCGAGCCGCTATTACAGAGCAGGACCCTTTCTGCTGACGGGAGGTGCTGGTGGATCTTCCGCGCCAGCTCAATTTCGAGCTCAGTGATTCCCACACCGGGGAGCAGCCGGGACTCGAGCGCCTCCGCAACTCTGCGCCGGACCGCCGGGTGGTTGTGTCCCAGAAGCGCCGGGCCAAAAGCCGCGTGGTAATCGATGTATTCGTTTCCGTCCGCGTCGGTTAGCCGGGCGCCCTCGGCGCGCCGAATGACCAAGCGCGGCTCCGCGCTTCGGAATGAGCTGTTCACGCCCCCGGGGATGATCCGGCAGGCTTGTTCAAAGACTTTCTCGCTGCCCGAATAACGACTCTCGCGAAGACCAGGCATGTCGCGCTCTCCCTTGGAGTCCCGCGAGGAACCCGGACGACTCAGGCCCCGCCGCAGACTTCTGGTTCCCGCTCTTCCCAGCCTGACGGCTCCGGCCGGAGTATACCCCTCGCGGGTTCTTTTCGAAAAAGGCTCGAGCCTTTTTCTTTTCGCGAGCCCAATCAATCCAGTATTGGAGTTAGACTAAGGGGCACCCGCGCGGGGCAGCAAAAAAACCCATGAGCGACTCGCTGTTCCAGAGCCTGCTGAAGAAATTCAGCCATAAGTCGCGCTCAAAAAAATTTGCGCTTCTCGAATCAGTTTTTGGTCCGCGACCGGATGACCGCGTTCTTGACATCGGCGCAAGCGGCGAGGTGTTTTTAAGGTACACGTTCGAAGACGTCTATCCTTACCCGGAGCGCGTCGTTGCGGGCGGCACGGACTTTCCGGAGATTTCGAGCGCGCGCCGCCACTATCCGCGGCCTAGCTACGCCCTCTTCGACGGTTGCGAGCTTCCCTTCCCCGACAGGAGTTTTGACCTCGTGTTTTCAAATGCCGTCATCGAACATATCCTGGGCGAAGGCCGGCAGGAAAAATTTGCTCGCGAAATCATGCGCGTCGGCAAGACCTGGTTCGTTACCACTCCCAATTACTGGTACCCTCTCGAAAGCCATTACCACCTGCCCTTGATCCAATTCCTGCCCCGCCCATGGCAGCGGAAGTACAATTCCCTGTTCGGCAGGCAAGTCCCAAAAGGCCAGATTCAAGAGCTGGGGCTGCTCTCCGCCGGCCGGCTACGCCGGCTTTTCCCAACCAGCCACATCGCGAAAGTCCGCGTCACCTTTTGGCCTGAAACCCTGGTGGCCTATTATGTCGAGCCCGGGCGGCAAATAGGTGACCGTAAAAGTAGTGAGGCTCGGCCGATCGGGCGCGCGAGTCACCACGCCGTGCCGCAATAGCATTTTGGGGGAGCGAACAGTTTTACAGAGGACTCCATAATATTGTAACGAGCGGCGCGTTAGGGCACGGCGGAACTTGTCCCGACGATCATTGTCGGGAGCCGTGCCGCGGAAGCGGGCCGAAATGACCATTCCTTGAGCCTTCAGGCGCTGAGCGTAGCCGGAAGGAGTGTCAAAATAAAATGTAATTCTCAATAGAAGGCGCGGTCAGGGCTTTTGGCTGGGTTTCGTTTACTGGAGGGTCTCCGCGCGCGGGAAGGAAGCTCAGAGTGAGGACCCTGCCAGCCGCCAATCGGGAATCTACGGGAAGCGGCTGAAAGACGGAGGGCGGCTTATTTCTCCTTCTTCGCGGGGACCCAATAAATCTCTTCGCGGATTGACTCCTTGGGGAATCCCCGCCGTTTGAGGATGCCTTTCGAATTTTCGATCATATCGGGGTGGCCGCAGAGGTAGGCGGTCGTCTCCGAAGGCTCGAGTCCCTGCGAGTCCAGGTACTTCCGCAGGACATCCT
>QHZM01000152.1 GCA_003224665.1 Acidobacteriota bacterium | reverse complement strand
ATCGGCATTCATTATCTGGGTGTGGGCGCATAAGACCCCGAACGCCTCGCCCTCGGAACCACACGGGACAAGGTCTCGCGTGGTCGCCTTCAGCTCGGCGTGGCTCGTTTTGCCCGTCCTCCCGTTGCTCAATCTGGCATACCTTCAGTTCGACGATATCGCGCACGACCGTTACATGTACCTGCCTTTGGTGGGCTTCTCGATGATCGCCGCGGTGGCCTTTAATTCTCTGCGTGGAGGCCGCGCCACCCTCTTCGGTGTGCCGGCAGTCCAGGTTATTTCGACCGGCGCAGTGGCACTGGCACTTGTCATTTCGACGGTTTTTCAAAGCCTCATTTGGGCAGACGAGCTTTCGCTTTATTCCCATGCGGTCCAGGTCGCCCCTAACAACCGTATCGTCAAGATAAACCTGGCGAACGTTGCCTGCGAGCGCGGTCTTAATCAGGCCGGCATCAAGCTTTACGAGGAAGTCATCGAGCGGTACCCGGACTACTGGCTCACTTACTATGACCTCGGGTTCACCTATTACAAACTCGGGAACCTGGAGGAGGCGGACCGGTGCTTCAGGCGAGTCGCGGAAGTCAACATCCTGAGCGCGAATGCATTCTTGTACCTTGGACTGATTCGCTTCAGGACGGGGCGTATCAACGAAGCCGTCCCCTACCTGCGCCACGCGGCTGAAGTGGCCGAAGAAGGTTCCCCCGGCTATCACTTTGCCCTGGGGACTGTTCTCAAGGTCCAAGGGGATCTGACCGGGGCGCTCAACGAGTTTAAAGAGGAACTAAAGGTTGAACCGGAACAAAAAGCGGCGCGCGAGCAGGTAGTAGAAATTGAAAAGCTCCTGCGAAACCCTGGACGCCCGGGGTCGCCCGCAAAGGCGGAGGCCGGGGTGACCAAGCGTCGAGTCGTGAAGTAGGGGTCACGGTAGAATCGCACAGCTTTTCAGGATTGACATAATTTGGCGATCAAGCCCGACAAAATAGGGCGTGCAAGGGGTAATTCCTAAGACAACCGGGAGGTACCAGCCCGTTACGGAATTCAAGTACCTTAGAATCAATGGGTTATAGTTATCACTAAAATTCGGAAGGATTGGCAAATTGGAAAGCCAAGTGCACAAACCAGGGTGCCATTCTGGGGTACTGATAGAATGGGATTCAAAAGGGAGGATTACATGAGAAAGAATTCGAAGGGCTTTTCGTTAATCGAGCTGCTGATCGTTGTCGCGATCATTCTGATCATCGCGGCAATTGCGATCCCGAACCTTTTGAGGTCAAGGATCGCTGCGAACCAGGCGTCGGCGGTGGGGTCACTTCGCACGCTCAACACGGCGAACATTACCTACGCCTCCACCTACAACACCGGATATGCGGCCGCGCTTTCCTATCTGGGGCCGACTGTCGGCGCTGCGTTGCCGACAGTCTTAGGGGCGGGGTTAGTGGATAGCATCTTGGGCGGCACGGGCAGCCAAGTCAGCGCCAAGAGCGGCTACAACTTCACCTACTCGCCCGGCGCGACGGATAACAGCGGCAGGATCAACACGTACTCGTTCACCGCTAACCCGATTACGGCTGGGACCACGGGCACCAACTACTACTTCACCGACCAGTCCGGCGTGATCCGCCAGAACAGCACGGCAATCGCCGGAAGCTCGGACTCGCCGATCGGTGGCTAGTTCGACTACTCAGAAAGCTGGCGAAAAATCGCTGGGGGAGCCGAAGGGGCTCCCCCTTCTTTTTTCCATTCGCCTCCGATCGAAACTTGCGGTTCGCGCTCGGGCAAGCCTCGGGATTCGAGTCAAGGAGTCCCCCCGGGCTATCCAGGTTGCGTCCGCAGGAAAGGCACGTCCAACATTCACCTAATTAAGCAATCCGTGTGGCCGGACCCGCTCCCGATTAGGCCGCCGACACATATCTTTCACCCCGAGGCAGGTCTGAGCGCCTTCCGAAACCCGTACCGAATAAGCTATAGTGATTAGAGGCGCTTGAGGGGCAGATGCCGCCGGACGAACGGGGTCAACTCTGACTGGGCTGGTGACAACCTGATTCTCCAACATGCTTGCTGTTGAGACCGTTGACCTGATCAAAGACTATCTCGAGGGTTTCTGGCGTAAACGGCCGAAGCGCGCACTTGAGGGCCTCAATCTATGTGTCGAACGGGGCGAAATCTTTGGCTTACTTGGGCCAAATGGCGCCGGCAAAACCACCACGCTGAAAATCCTCCTGCGGTTGATCTTTCCCTCATCCGGCACGGCGCGCATCCTGGGGAAGGACATTGCAGATGTCTCCGTCCACCATCGAATTGGTTATCTTCCTGAACAGCCTTATTTTTACGACCACCTGACCGCCGAGGAGTTCTTGAATTTTGCGGGTGAACTCTTCGGTCTTCCTGCCTCCGAGCGCCGGCGCCGCGTGGCAAGCCTGCTCGAGCGTGTGGGACTCGAGGAGTCCCGGAACGTTCCCTTAAGGAAATTTTCAAAGGGCATGGTGCAGCGCGTGGGAATCGCCCAGGCGCTCATCAATGATCCCGAGCTGGTCTTCCTGGATGAGCCGATGTCGGGGCTTGACCCCCTCGGCCGCCGGGAAGTGCGCGACCTTATCCTGGAACTGAGGGCAACCGGCAAGACCGTTTTCTTTTCCACTCACATTTTGTCCGACGCCGAGAGCCTCTGTGACAGGGTGGCCATCCTCCACCGGGGCCGGCTGCAAGGGTGCGGGGAGCTCCGAAAGATCCTTGCCCTCGGAGTTTCGTCGACCGAGATCATTCTGGAAGACCCGAGGCCCACGGTCCTGAAGGAGCTCGACCGGTATGCCCCTTCGGCAGTGAAAACGGGAGAACGGGTGCGCCTGGAGATTCCGTCAGAATCGGACGTGCCCAAGGTCCTTGAGATCGCGCTGCGGCACCACACAAAACTTGTTTCCGTCAACCCCGTCAAGAAGTCCCTCGAAGACTACTTCATGGCGCAAATAGGGAAAAAGCCGGCGACTTCGAACGAGAAGGAAGAAGTCCGCACCCGGGAAGGAAGAGTATGAAGTCCGTCCGGCGGATCGCCGTCATAGCCCTCCAGAACTTCAAAGAGTCGGTCCGAGAGAGGGTCTTGTATAACCTCATCGTTTTCGCCTTGTTGCTGATCGGCGCGGCGATCCTCTTCGGCAGGATATCGGTGGGGGTTGAGCAGATTATCCTCGTCAACCTGGGGCTGAGTTCCATTTCAGCGTTTGGCCTGCTCATGGCCATTTTCATCGGCATCAGCCTGGTCTGGAAGGAGATCGACCGGCGGACGATTTACAGCATCCTCGCCAAGCCGGTGCGCCGGCCGGAATTCATCATTGGGAAGTATTTCGGCCTCGTCGGGACACTGCTGATCAACACCGCGATCATGACGACGGGCTTCTACGTGGCCTTGCTGTACGACAAAGGACGCTTGGAACTCAGCGACTTCAGGGCGCTCGGGGCGGTTTACATGATCCTGCTGCAACTCGCCCTGGTGGTAGGGGTAGCGCTTCTGTTCTCCTGCATTTCCACGCCGATCCTTTCGGCCGTGTTTACGCTCTGTGTCTACGTCATCGGAAATTTCCTGAACGACATCCGGTGGTTCGGCCAGGAGACCAACAGCGCTTGGGTCGAGAAATTGACGACCTTCCTCTACTACCTGCTGCCGAACTTCGGTAATTTCAATGTGATCAGCCGGACAGCCCACGGCGAGTCAGTCCCAGGCTACTTATTGCTGTCGAATTCGCTTTACACCCTCTTATATCTCGCCATCCTGATCTCAGCCGCCATCCTGATTTTCGAGGAGCGCGAGTTCCGATGAGCAACAAGAGCAATGCCTCTGTGGAAGGGCGGCTGGCCCGGCGAATCTGCTGGGTTATCGTCATCGGGGGATTTCTATCGCTCTTCCCGATTCAACAGGGCATCGACAGGACCGAAGACGCCATGGGCAACGTCGCCGATGCGCTCTATCTGACTTCGGGTCAGGTGCTGAGCCGTTTGAGCCTGGGTCATGAGGGCCTTTTAGCGGATATCTACTGGACGCGAGTCGTGCAGTACGTGGGGCTGAAGCGCTTGAGCCATTCTACGAACTTCGACCAACTGGGCCCGTTATTGAGACTGACCACCGAACTCGACCCGCACCTCCTCATCGCTTATCGGTTCGGGTCCATCTTCCTTGCGGAAAAGCCGCCGGGCGGCGCGGGCCAGCCCGAAGAGGCGCTGCGGTTGCTCCGCCGCGGGATCGTCGCCAATCCCGATTACTGGAGACTGTGGGAGGACCTGGGGTTCATCTATTATTGGGACTTGAAGGACTACGCGAACGCTGCCAGGGTTTTTCAAGCGGGAAGCGAAAGGCCGGGCGCGCTCGTATGGATGAGGGTCATGGCGGCCACCGTCGCCGCCCAAGGCGGTGAGACCCAAACTTCAAGGGCCCTCTGGTCGGAAATCTACCGGCACGCCGACAACGAGCAAGTTCGGCAGAGCGCTATCGAGCACCTGGCTGCAATCGAAACGCAAGATCAAATCGAAAAACTCAACCAGCTTCTGGCCCGCTATCAAAAGCGCGAAGGGCGAGCGGCACGGTCATTTCATGAGCTCGTCGAAGCGGGGTACCTGGCTGACGTTCCCCGAGACCAGACACTGGGACTGGCTTTGTTCGGGCTCCTGGGTGTGAAGGCCGTTGCCGACCTTACACGCGGAGTCAGCTCAAAGCGGTCGCGCTATACGGTCGTCCTGAAGTCAGCGCTTTACTTGGCGATCGGAAGTCTCGTCGTAGTGGGCGCTCGGGTCCTTGGGCTCGATTGGGCAGCCGAGCTTTACATGTGGTCGAGCCAAGGAGACGTTGATCGCGGCCAGTACGGCAGGGCCTACACGAATGCCGTCCAAGCCGTCGGATTACGCCCCGGCGCTCTCCAGTACTGGCGTACATTGGCGGTGGCCAAACTTGCCCAACGCCAGTTTGAGTCCCTGCTCGATGACCACCTCACCTTCCAGTTCCTTGACGGCGGGACGCTCGACGAGCAGGACGCTTACCGCTTCGCGCTTTGCTATTTCTACTTGGGAGAATATGACAAGGCGCTCTCCATCACGAAGCACCTTATCCAGCAGAACCGCCGCTACGCTGCGCCTTACGTCCTTCAGGGTATGACTTACTCCGCGCAGAAAAAATACGCCGACGCTGAGCTGACCTTCCTGGACATCTTGCAGCGCTATCCCACAAACCAGGCCGCGGTGGAAGGGCTGGCGCAGACCTACTACCTGGCGGGGAAGCGCGATCTCGCGATCCAACTGCTCGACGAAACGGCCAAGTACTCGTTCCCTCCC
The DNA here is from genome assembly GCA_003224665.1 of Acidobacteriota bacterium. Taxonomy (GTDB): domain Bacteria; phylum Acidobacteriota; class Terriglobia; order UBA7540; family UBA7540; genus QHZM01. The sequence continues at coordinate 2,197 of QHZM01000152.1, read as the reverse complement.
GGCGCGCGCAAGCGCTTTGAGGCCCTGAAGGCGCTTTATGGCCGATAGCAGCAAGATCGCCCTCCGGTTGCGTCTTGAAGACGCTGTGGCCTTGGCGTTTTTCCTGGTCAGCCTGGGCATGCGAATCATTTTCAGCGAACTCGAGTCGCACAATTACAGTCCCGCCGGCGTCCTGGTCATTATCCCGGCGGTGATCCTTTTGGTCCTCAAAGAGCTCGTCCACTATTTCGTGGCCGGAAGGGAAAACGGACCCGAATTGGAGGGGAGCCTGCGGAGCTTCGTGCGACCTTACTGGGAAATAGTGAGGGACTGGTTCCCGTTTCTGATCATTTTGATGATGTACTACTCGCTCTGGGGCGACGCGACCCATCTCCTGGTTCCCGTGGACCGCGACAAACTTCTGATTGCGTGGGACCAGAAGCTTTTCGGTTTTCAGGCCAGCGTGGCCCTGCAGCGATTCGTCAGCCCTTCTCTTACGGCGTGGATGAGCTTCGCCTACTTCTTCCACCTCATGAACATTCCTATTGTTGCCTGCTTCATCTACACCCGTCGGCCCAATGGAAACTTCCGCGAGATGATGTGCGGCGTGCTCGTGATCTGTTTCTTCGGCATCCTCGGGTACCTGCTGGTACCGGCCGTCGGGCCGGTTTACACCCTCCGCGACCAGTTCACCGTGTCCCTGAGCCAACCTCTCTCCGTCTTCAACCGCGAAGTGGAGTTCATGGACTTTGCGCGAATCCGCCGCGATGTTTTTCCGAGCATGCACGTGGCCATTTCCTTTCTAGTCTGGCTGTATGCCTACCGGAACTCGCGAAGGCTGTTCTGGGTCCTGTCTCCCTTCATTTTGAGCTTATGGGCCTCGGCGGTTTACCTGCGGTATCACTACCTGGTTGACATTGTGGCGGGACTGATCCTGGCTCCCGTGTGTTTCTGGCTGTCGAACAGGCTTTTCAGGGGCTACCAGGAGATCAGTGTACCTCTGCCTGTCCCAGGCGCCTGGGCGAGGCGGCTGGCGAAGGGGGGAATTACGAGGCCGTTGCCGAAGGCGGCAGGCAAGGTCGAGGAGCGCTCATGACGGCAGGTGCTTCCGCACCCGCTGCGCGTCCCACGGCAGATGCGAATCCATTGAGCGAATCGCGGTGGTCGGAAGCGCCCCTACTCGGCGTTTTGGTCCTCTGCGCGGTTTTGCCTTACGTCAGCACCCTGCTCAACGATTTCCTTGTGACCTACGACGATGGTCCCCAGATATTGAGAAACCCTTACGTCCACAGTTTCCGATACCTGAGGCAAATTTTTGGTACGCACGTGTGGTCGTACCTCGGGGCAAATTCCGTCACGAATTATTACCGGCCCGTTATGACTTTCGGGTACCTCCTCTGCTACAAGACTTTTGGGCCTGAAGCTTACGGCTTTCACCTCGTCACCCTGGTCCTCCACGCGGCCATTGTCTCCCTGCTATTCGGTCTTACCCTCCGGATGACCTCGGACCGTCTTGTTGCCTTCGCCGCCGCGGCGCTCTTTGCAATCCACCCTGTCCACACCGAACCCGTGGCATGGATTTCCGCTGTGCCGGAACTCGAAGTCACCCTGTTCCTCCTCGTCACGTTTTGGTTTTATCTCGAGTTGGTGCGGGGGCAAGGGAAGTCGTCAGAACTCGTCAAGCTTGTCATGGTGGTTTCCTATATTCTGGCACTGCTTTCAAAAGAGCAGGCCCTCGTACTTCCGCCCTTGGCGGCGTTCTTCGAACATTTCTTTCGCCCCGACCGCGCGAAGTCGACCTGGTCTGAAAAATTGTCGCGTTACGGCGTCCTCTGGCTGGTCGGGTTTGGGTATGTCCTGTTCAGGGTCCATTTTCTCGGTGGCTTCGCCCCCTTGCTCCAGAGGCCCCGCTTCGGCTGGCTTGAAACCGCCGTTGCCGGCATCGCTTTAATCGGCCAATACCTTTGGAAGCTCGTTTGGCCAGCGAATCTGCTCTTTTATTATGTGTTTCCTGAGAGCTTGAAGCCCCTTATCCCTTGGGTTCTGGGAGGGCTTGTCGCACTTCTCGTTTGCGCAGTTTTGGTCCTCCGACTTTGGCAACGAAATCCGGTGGCGTCGTTCGGGCTCGCATGGATGCTGGTGACCCTCGCGCCAGTGTTGAACGTCCGCTGGATGGCCAGGAACGTTTTCGCCGAACGATACCTCTATCTGCCCTCCG
>QHZM01000151.1 GCA_003224665.1 Acidobacteriota bacterium | reverse complement strand
AGCCAATTTTTGACGGCCGCTTCGAGTTCCTCCTGGTTCTCGCACCCCGAGATAACGTGAACGGTTTCTCCTGCTTCATTCAGCGGAATGTGATGACAGGGCACGTTTTCAATACGTCGCTCGGGCGGAACGAACTGCATCAAGAAGCAGTCCTGGCATGGATGGGTCCGGTGGGGATCGCCAAAATTAAGGCAGGACAACGAGTCTTGAAACCACTTTTTGATGGTCTGAGTGGAATTCTTGAATCAAGTTCGTTGCCATCTTCTGTTGCCCTCCTCCAGGGCCGACGTTGCCTGGGCGGACCGCCCACAGAGTTGCCCCCCAGCTCCGATCGTTCAAGTCAAGTGCTAAATCTCCATCTCGCGCTGACAATCATTACGTGTCGCGCTCCTTCAACTACGCCTCTTCCCTGCTTTCGACTCCACGCGACCAGCCCGCTGCTTCGCCTGCTCTTTCTCCAACCTCTTAATAGTGGAGTTCAGCCAGCCGAGCAGGGCGATCTCAGCTTTCTCTCGTTCTCCTGCTTCCTCCAGCGAATGGATGGTGTCACCGCGCTCGTTCAGGGGAATAAAGTGGCCAGGATACTCTTCATCCCTGTGTTCAGGAGGGACAAAGTCCGCCAAAACACACTCATCGCAGGATCCTCTCTTCCGGGCTTCTCCAGCGTGGAGACAGGTGACCGAATCCCGCAAAAGCCGTTCTTCTTTCCGCGGTGTACGAACGGAGCGCCCGTAACCCCCGTCTTTGAGAATGTCTCTCTGGAGTTTCAGGATTTCGATCGTGTCATCCAGTTTGTTTGCCAAGGCTAACTTCCTCATGGGCGATCTTGGTTTTCCGTACCTTGTAAGTCGAGAAGGTCACGATCATCCTTGGCCATGTTTCTTACCTCCCGCGTGCCGCCTCTTTCCGCATGGATTCGCGGTTAGAAGATAACGCCTACTAGCAAATAGACAGAGTTGTTATCTCCGGCGTTGCGTCCGGCCCCATCGTAGTTCGTGCCGGAGCCGTTAAAGCTCAAATAGCGTGTGTATTGCGCGGCCAGGCGAATGTTCATCACGGGCCAATACGTGAAATTGGCAGTGAATCCCTGACTGCGAGGGCTTCCGGTTTGGCTGCCGCTCAGAGGCTGCGGGGCGTAGAGATTGGAGTCCGTGGTTCCGCTGGTAACAAAATATCCGATGGCGGGCGCAAACCGGAAACCAGCATGATACGCGACATCCGTCCGGAAAGTGTCCAGATGATGCGGCACGAAACGCGCGCCGCCCGAATTAAACGTTGCAGTGAGATTCGAACTTTCGTGGATGTACGTGCCGTGGAAAGTGATCATATCGTTCGCCATCTGCGGCAGAACCCGTTCGTATTGCCAATCCATCGCGGTGTCGGTGAAGGTGTCCCTCAGCCCGGTTACTGCCAGCGGTGTCGAGACAACATGCATTCCGTAGGTGCCGACTTCGAGATAGTTGTTGCCGGAACTCTGCTGCCAGGCGGCGCGCCAATACGGAGCGACGCCCTGGATATTGAATTGGGAAGCTGTCCCCGCATTCGGCAACGACTGTCCGAGCTGCGACGAGCGGTAGACCGCCGCAGCGCCATAGAGGTGGTCGTGCCACATCGCGTAGCCGCCGAGCCCGGCGACGTCCTGCGCGAGAGCTCCATCCACGATAGCTGTGGCGGTGGGCGTTGGAACCCCCTCCGGTCCAATCCAGGGATACCCCCAGGCCGGCGTGCTGCTCCAGATATCTTCAACCGTGGGACTGTGGGTGGAAAAGGCTCCAGAGAGGAAAAGGGAAACATCTTGCGGAAGGCTGAAATTCCAGTTCTGCGCGCTAGGCTGAGGTTTTTTGAGCCCCGCGTTTGAAATTTCAAACCAGGCGGAAAGCGGAAGATAAGCCAACAAATCCAGTCCGGACTTCTGCCGGTCGGGTGGAGTGCTGATCGGCGGCAGGCCTGTCTGCCCTGCCTGCCCTGGCTTTCCTGTCTGTCCTGACAGCGGCGCCTGTCCTGCGCGCAGAGTGTATCCGTTCAGCTTGAATTTCCGGCCTTCGTCAGTTAGTTCTGGCGGATTAATATGGCAACGGTTGCATGTGTAGCCGGTCTGGCGCGCAAAACTCGGCACAGCGCTCGCACTGCGGCTATAAAGGAATGTAATCGCGTATAACCCCGCTCCGAGAGCTACCAGCCAAAACGCCTGTCCATAGCGGCGAGTGGCAATATTCATGTTGGTATCTTCGCATAACAAGATATTTTAAAGTTCATCCTTACGAAGGTCATTTTGATCCGAGGTTGAAGCTGACGGTTGCTGTCTTCCCGGTCTCGACCGTGACCTCCTGTGTTTTTGTGCCCAGGGTTTCCTGCCACACCTTTATATGGTATTTGCCAGGCGGCACATCGGTGAGTGTATAAGCGCCACCCGCGCCGCTCAGAGCGTAGTAGGCGTTCTTGGCAACAAAAACGTCTGCCTGCATCCACTTGTGGATTTCGCACCGAATCATCGCATGGTCCGGACGCATCAGGGTAAGTTCGAGTGGGGCCGTGTTGGGTGGATTGTTTTGATTCACCTCGCGGTTTGCAGATGAAAACACATGAATGTTGTGCGAGCAGAGGTCGGTATTCAGCACCTTCATCGCTCCCGGCTGGATCAACAGGACATGCGGGACAAACTCGCAATTTTTCTGATCAATCACAGGCTCCGGGAAATTGAATGCCTTGCCGCTCGTGATGTCATCGAGCCACACCACAGCCTCCGCCACTCCCTCCTGTTCGACTTTCACGGGATATATCTCTTTGGTCTTTCCACAGGTGGACATATCTTGCGTTACCGGGAAGCGCTTCGGTCGGACCGGCTTTCCGCTGTACAGAATCTTGCCGGCAATCGTCCCACCGCCAGACACCTGTGTAATGGTATAGCTAGCGGTTGCAGCGGCCGAGACGACGCGAACGCCGTCAGGAATCAAGCCTGGCAGGAGAATGAGTTGAACCCCTACAAGCACAAAAAGTGAGAAAATTATGGTATTGCGTTTGCGCGTCATGGTCGTTTCTCCTTGATTCGCAACTTCAAAATGGAAGTCAGGGTCAAAATGCATTCATCGCAGGTTCGCTCTTCAGGGCTTCTCCGGCGTGGAGACAGGTGACGGAGTCCCGGAAAACGCGCTCTTCCTTCCACGGCGTTCGCACAGACCGCCCGTAACCGCCTTTCTCGATGAAGTTGAGCTCGAATTTGAGAACCTCGATGGGGTCCCGGTCATCTCGCGCCATGGTAATTACCTCCTGTCTGGTTCAGTTCGCGAACTTGCCGCAAACCACGCTGTGCCTTTGCTCACAACCGCGGATAGCTTCATTTGCTTCCCTCGACGGTTGTGTTTTCAGGCCGTCGGCGCGCGCTCGGCGGGCGATCGCATGCCGCGAGCCGAATAAAGCACTGACAGCCTTCTGGTGATCGGCGTGAAATTCCTGTATGAGATCCATAAACCCTCCTTCTTGAAGTTCCCGCGCTGCTCTGGACGGCCGGGGACGGTCCGTAGCAAGCCTTCAAAGCGCCGACAAGTAGCCCACCACTCGCTCTACTGCTCCGCTGGTCGGGAATCTGTTGCGGGCGATTTAACTCCCTCGGCTGAGCGCGCCCGCACCAGTTCAGCCAAGGTATTTCGCTCCAAGACCGCCCGTAGCTCGTCCCGGATGGCAACCCAAGACTCATGGAGCGCGCACTGCCGATAAGAGCCGCACTCGTGATCCTCCAGGATACAGGTGTCGAAAAGCTCGTCGCCCGCGATGCAGCGAACAATCATCAGCAGATTGATCTTATCGGGCGGCAGAGCCAGCTGGTAGCCTCCTCCCGTGCCCTTGTACGAGCGCAAAAGGCGCCCCCGGCGAAGCTGCAGAAGCACCTTGCCGAGGAAAAAATTCGGGATGTCCTCGCGCTCAGAAATCTCGCGGGTGCCCGAGAGCTTACCTGGCGGCTGCATCGCCAGGTAAGTGAGGGCCCGAATCGCGTAAGTGGAAGGGCGAGAGAACAACATCATTGACGTCTTTAAAAGACTTTCTTATCCTCAAGTCTGATTAATCTGCTTTACCGGCGCGGAGGTCAATCGTTGGTTCGTCACCCCACCTGTGACAAACGTCACAGCACACGCGGGAATTCACCATGCCCATTCCTGTGGGGATTCAAAGGCAGTCGGGCCTTGACCTCAGGGTTAGCGGCTCATTTTCCCGGGAAGCCGAAGGCGGTACGTTGACTTGCTTCGCTGCGCGTGCTCGACGCCAGGTGCGCCGAGACCATCGCGTTGGCAAAATTAGAGCGAGGAAATAAAGTGCTCGCAGGAGACCTCTCGAAACTGCTCGACGGGACGGCGGACGCGGCCTTTGCCGTGAATGATCAGGGGCTGATCTGCACCTGGAACCGGGCCGCGGAAAAATTCTTCGGTTACCCAGCTTCCGAGGTCCTCGATAAGCCATGCGCGATACTGTTTCAGGGCCGCAGCACGCTCGGCACCCAGATTTGTGCCGAGCCGTGCAGCTTGATCGACTGTGCATTGCTCCACCGGGAAATCCCCAACTACGATATGGAGGTCAAGGTCCGGTCCGGCCGCAGGGTCTGGGTGAATGTTTCCATTTTGGTATTCCGAGATGAGCGCACAAACCGCCATCTGGTGGCGCACCTCATGCGCGACATCAGCCGAAGGAAGGAGAGCGAGGAACTGACCAAGAAACTTGTGCAGATCGCACAGCAGGTTGCATCTCTGCCGGAAGAGACCGCGCCGCTGCCGCCTGTCCATCCCTTGACCGAGCAGGAACGAAGGGTGCTGCGGGCCCTCGCTGAGGGCAAGACCCCCTCGGCGGTGGCGCGCGAGCTAGGGATCAACCCGCGGACCTTGCGCAATCACCTGCATCACATCAACCAAAAGCTTCACACCCACAACCGGCTTGAGGCCGTCATCCAAGCCACCCGACGGGGCATCATCTGAGCTGAGCCTGCGCGTCCCGAGGCCGGGCCGCCACCGCTCCTGCCGCCCCGATCACTTCTTTCCGACAACGTCCTCTACCCAAGTGAACGCGGCCTTCGAGCGCGGAAAACCGATTGTGGCGATTCCGACCAGGACGGCATGGCGGAGGGCCGCGAAGAGTCTCTGTGAAAACCCTTTGGAGCGGCGGCATCCTTGCCGCCGAGGGGCCGGGGCGTGCTCGAGTTCCGGTGACGCAGATTTCGCCGCTGCAACGCGGGGACATGTTTTCACAAAGACTCAGTAAGGACTGCAGGGACTCAGCAGAATTTGGGGGCTTGGAGAAGCGCAAGGCGGCCAGCGGTCGAATCCGTAGTCAGTAAGACAGTTCCGCAGAGCCTTGCGCTTTCCTGCGACGGCGGTTCCACCAAAAGTAAGGGCGGGCAACCAGTCTCAGCAGGGCTTGCCTGAAATCGTACCAGCGAGACTCCAGGTTCCTGGGAGCCAGATAGCGCGTGTCGCCGGGCTGCACCACCAGGCTCACTTCAATGTTAGGCGCAACGTCGATGGGAATGCGGTTCTTCTCGCACGCCTGGTAAACATGCTGGAAAACCAGGCGCATTTCCTCATAACGGGGCGGCGGTGAGTCTTCCAGGTCAGCTCCGATCGTAGGTCGAAAAATACACACGGTCGGGAAAGCTCCGACGCTGGTGATGTAGTCAATCGCTTTGAGTGTGTCTTCGACCGGCTCGAGGCCGGCAATAACTTCCCCGGAGCAGGTCCCTTTCCCCAGTTGCCTGCTCGTATATTCAAGCGCGCGGTAGAAAGTCTCTTGCCCGACAAAGCGCGCCTTCCCGGGGCAGAACTTTTCGAAGTATTCGGGATTGTGGAACTCGACGCAGAAGCTGAAATGATCCGTGCCCAACTCGATGAGCCGGTCGTACTTCCAGAGGTCGCGCGTCGGCATCAGCTGGAGTCCCACAAGGGCGCCGACTCGTGACTTCACAGCGTTCACGTAATGAGCGGCCCGATCCAGGTCTCGATTGGTCTGGTTTCCCGAGTTGAAATGGACGAACGTCACTCCTGATTCCCGCTTGGCGGCCTGGGCAACCTCCACGACATCCTGCACATTCTTGAGCGCCGATTCGTTCACACCCAGATTGAGGCCGGTCGTACAGAAGCTGCAGTTCATCCGCGGGGAGTGATACCAAAAGCCGCACAAGTTTGAAATGTAGATGGCCAGGTAGGTGCCTTGGAGGACGCCGATTTGGTGCATCGGCAAGCCCCGGGAAGTCAACTGTCCGTACCAGGAAGGCTCAGCCGGCAGGCGGATGGCATAGCGGAAGCCCTGGCGATCGTCGATGACCTCATATTGACCGTCAGCGTGCGCCAGCCGATAGCAGGACCGAGCCGCGAACGGTTCTCGGACGGGAACGTTCACCCAGATGTCTTTGAGCGAGCCCGGGATGATTATCTCCAGCACGGGTTGTGCGGTGTTAGTGGAGGAAAGTCGTCAGCAGATGCAGGTGCGGTTTGGGAATACGTTTCAGGCGTGGTCGGCGCGTCAATCGGCATAACTGTCTTTGTATACCGGCGAGAGCAGGAACCGCCATAGGAGGTTTGTAACACGGCATGTTACGCCTGTCCCATTGCTCGCGCTTCCGCTTCGCGAATAGGTTAGGACGACATAAGAAGCCACGGTACTTCCGACGTTCGGATGCGTGCTGCCTGCAGCGCCTGCGCGGGGGCGGGGTCAGATGCTGTGAGGGAACGCAGGGCGCTTTGTGCGCTGAATTGAAGTTCGAGTTGGAGATCACGTCCTCCTGGAGGTGAAAGGTGGCGACGGCCGACGTGGTGATTGTCCGCGAGTGGGACGCCGAGGCATTCCACCGTCGCGTGCTGGATTTTGAATCGCAAGGCTACCGCGCGCGTCGTGAGAGCTATTCCATCACGGCAGAAATGAATCCGGAAACCGGCGAAATCATCCATCTCCGCTCCATCGAGCTCTTGAGGCTGGACCGAGATCGCATTCAGGCGGGATGAGTCCGGGGCGGATGGGCCTACTGAAGTTTGCAAAATATAATGACAATTCGCGTTTTAGCGCCGGTCTTCGACCGGCGGATTATGGGGCGCTCAGAGAGCGCCGATACAGACAATGTCTGTTATTATATTCTGCAATCCTGAATAAAACGGCGTCGAGGTGACAGCCTATGGAAGAAGGAAAAGCCGGGGACGCGCAGGCTGACGAGCGCACGCGACTGAACAACCAAATGTGGGCGGAGCGCACGTTGGAGTGGCGCTCACGGCTCGCCATCGTGGTAGCGGGCTTCCTGGCTTTCTCGGTGCTCAGTGGCCTGGCCATCTGGCTCCTGCCGTTCAGTGTCCCCAATCAGATCACGGTGATCCTGCATACCGTGATCGGGTTGGGCTTTATTGGGCCCGTCGGGTGGTACCTCGTCCTCCACTGGCGCCGATACTGGCGCAAGCCCGTCAGTCATATTCAAATCCTGGGCTATGCTGGCGCTGCCGTCCTCATTCTGTCCGCCGTCTCCGGCGTGATCCTCACCGATCAGGCCGCCGTTCGAACCAAGATCAGCTACGGCTGGGACGCCGTGCACATCCTCACGACGTTTGCGCTCCTGGTATTTGTGGTGCCGCATGTGTTGCTCATTGTCCTCCGGGAGCGGAAGGCAGGGGATCTGGCCGGCAATGCCGCGGTGACGAAAGCAGCCGCCCAATACGGGAAAAAATCTCTATGGTACGCATTCGGGGGCGGCTTGCTCGTAGCCGTGGTCTGGCTGGTCTATCTGCCGGCGCGTTTGCGAAATGAGTTTCCAGCCGACTACAGCTTCAAGTACGGCAAAGACCGTCCTTTCGCGCCGAGCCTGGCCAAGACATCGACCGGAAA
>QHZM01000150.1:12468-17444 GCA_003224665.1 Acidobacteriota bacterium | reverse complement strand
CCCTTTTCGTCAGGTTTGTGAAGCAGGGCCAGGTTGTTGCGGCTTATACGTATTCCCAGACGTGGGCTTGGGCAACCCAGTGGGCCAGGACGTTGATCATTCGCGGCCTTCGGAGAGGCGATCGTGTGGTATTGGCGTTGCCCAACTCGGACGATTTCGTGGGAGCCTATCTGGGTGTCCTGCTAAGTGGAGGGATTCCTGCGCCCGTTCCCCCCTTACGCGGCACTGAAGCCGCTGACTCTTACGTCGCACTTGTCTCCCAGCGGATCAGGCTTCTTGATGCCAAGGTGCTAGTTGTGCCCGAGGAGCAGGCGAGTGTGTCTGCTCTCCTTCCTTTATCTGACATTAGACATCTAGCCGTTATCACGCGGCGGGATCTGCAGCCTACCGTCCAGCCCATTCCGCCGGATGGCTGCGAAGAGCACCCCGCGTTGCTTCAGTTCACGTCCGGCACGTCCGGCAATGGAAAGGTGGTTCAGCTTTCCCATGCCGCTCTGCTCGCCCAGACGAGGAACATCAGCGAACAGCTGAGGCTAGACGCTAGTGTCGATTGGGCCGTCTCGTGGCTACCGCTCTTTCACGACATGGGCCTGATTGGTTTCTTGCTCACACCAATTTTTCCCGGTGGCCACGTCACTTTCCTGCGAACCGAGGATTTCATTATGCGCCCCAGCCTTTGGATGAAGGCGCTATCCCAGTTCCACGCCAGCATTACGGGCGGACCGCCGTCTGCCTACGCTCTGTGCGCGCGGTTCACGCGGGACTCCGAAGTGGAACAATGCGATCTTCGCCGGGTGCGCATCGCTTTGGTGGGAGCCGAGATGATCTCGCTGGAAAGTCTGCAACAATTCGTTGACAAGTTCCGACCAGCCGGATTCCGCGCGACCAGCCTGCTACCCACTTACGGTTTGGCAGAGGCCAGCTTGGCCGTTACCATGACAAGGCTCGACCAAGGTACTGAGTTTGATTCGATTGATCTCGAATCGATGCGCGCAACCCGGACCGCCCAACGAGCGTGCGGTTCCAGCTCTCCGAACGGCCGGACGCGCGTGGTGGGGAGGCCTCCCGCCAAGCGCTTCAGGACGGGTGGCTGTGGACGGGCGACCTGGGGTACCTCGCCGACGGCAAGTTGTATATCACGGGTCGCAAGAAAGAACTGCTTATCGTCGGCGGTCGCAATTACCATCCGGAGGATCTGGAGCAGGTGATCCGCGAGTTACCGGGCGTGCGCCGGGGCCGTGCTGTGGCTCTCGGTTGCGAGGACCCAGAGCGAGGGACCGAAGCGATAGTAGTCCTGGTAGAGACCGCATTAGCTGCGCCGGCTGAACGCGACGCCTTGCGCCAACGAGTCCGCCATGCCTTGTTGGGGGCCGGATATCCGGTAAGTCAGGTTGTCTTGCTGCGGCCCAAGGCTATTCAGAATACCGCGAATGGAAAGCTTAGACGGCTGGACTGTAAAAGGCGCTACTTGGCCGGCGAATTCTCCCGTGATAATTGAAAATTATTAAAGGCTAGAGATAATATTGACGGTTATCTGTTGGGGCGGCGCTCTGTGAGCGCCGAAACGATGGTATTCGGAGACCAGCGATAGAAGAGTGGTCTTAACTATATTCTGGTCACACCTCAGGAGGTGGACTTTGTCGTGGACAAGCTGTTTTACTCTGCAAAGTGGTTCGTACTGCTCCATGATCTTCTATTCGAGCTGCAAGCGAATCGTGCATCACAGCCTGCTCTGTAAGGGCAGAACATAAAGGGCCGGGGATAATCCCTCCTGCAGTCAGCCGTTGAGGTGGAGGAGGGAGCTGTGTGATAACTCGCGGAGAAGTGGCTCCGCCCCCTCCGCTGGGCGGAAAGCTTGAGCCTTTCTGCACAGCACGCGGCAAAGCCGCGACACAGCAGGTTGTCACAAACACCCTGAACGGTTCGAAGAGCCTCGCCGTGGCGGGTAGCGAAAATGGCTGCGACGTAGGTGCCAGTCACTCGATCGTACGACTTCCGCCAATCAGCAGCGGGTCGGGAGTGTGAGTGCATTTATGGAAACCGGCACTGAGCGAGTGAGCGCGGCCAAGTCCCTTGTCGACATTTTGGAGCGGGAGGGCGTCAGGGCTGTCTTTGGTATCCCTGGGGGGCCGCTGCTTCCGTTCTGTGACGAGTTGGTCGACCACCCCAGCATCCGGCTTGTACTGGTCAAGCACGAGCAAGCGGCCGCTTATGCTGCCTTTGGTTACGCCCGAGTAACAGGGCAACTGGGGGTTTGTATGGCCACGCTGGGACCCGGCGCAACCAATCTGCTCGCTGGTCTGCCTGTTGCGCTGGTTGCCAGCGTCCCTGTTCTAGCGCTTACCGGGCAGGTGCAGAGGAACGCCTACGCGAAAGGCGCTCATCAAGAATCAACCGGCTGGTTCCGAACGCCCAACCAGGAAGCGATGTATGCCGGCACGTGCAAACATACCGCCACCTGCATCGACTCGAGGCGTTTCCCTGATTTTGTACGCCACAGCATCCGAATTGCCACTTCAGGACGTCCTGGTCCCGCTCACCTGATCATTCCTGCTGACTTGCTCCACGAGAAGATCGATTATGTTCCCCTCGATCCGCCCCGTTACCGCCTTCTCGAGAACAAGGCCTGCGACGATTCAGTTGCAGCGAAAGTCGCCAAGCTGGTAAGTCAGGCCCGATATCCCATCATGCTGATTGGCGAGCGCGCCTGGCTTCCTGACTGCAGCTTCGAGATCCAGGCGCTGGCCGAACGGTTTTCCATCCCCGTCATAACCGATCTCGCTTGCAAGTCGGCAGTTGACGAGAGCTCGCCGATGTTCCTGGGGTGTATCGGAGTGCTAGGCCACAAGGCGGGAGAAAAATACCTTAAGGAAAAGTCCGACTTGGTGCTGACGGTGGGCCAGACTTTCAACGAAATCTCGACGCTGAGCTGGGATCCAGCCCTGGCGCACGGGCGCCAGTTGGTTCAACTGGACACCGACATGGAGGAGATTGGCAAAGTCTATCCGGTGGACGAGGCGGGCGTCGGGCATCTCCCGACTGTGCTCACGCGCCTCGCGGAACGGCTAGCCGATCTCGAAATCAGCAACCGGCGCGAACGTGAATCGACGGTGAGCGCGTTGCGGGATCGGTACCCGCTGTTCAGTGGTCCCGAGATGCTCAGCGATAGAGTGCCCCTTTTGCCGCAGCGAGTGGTGAAGGAACTCCGGGAGGCGTTGCCTGAGGACGCTGTTGTTGTGGCGGATTCTTCCAAGTGGGCGCGCTGGCTCGGACGATACTTCCGCGCCCGGCGGCGCACCTTCGTCACCGCCCACGACTACGAGCCAATGGGCTGGGCGGTGGCAGGAGCGATTGGGGTCAAGCTTGCCTACCCGGACCGTCCCGTGGTATGCGTCAGCGGTGATGGTGCATTCCTCATGAGCGCCATGGAGCTCTCCACCGCGGCCAACTATCATCTTTCCATCTGCTGGTTGGTCATGAACGACTCGCGCTTGGGCATCATCTACGATTTGCAAAAAGGACTCTATGGCGGCCGCGTCGCCGCCACTACTTTTAAAAACCCCGATTTCGTGCAGTTCGCAGCATCTTTGGGGATGGAAGGTCGAGTGATCGAGAAGCCCGGTCAATTGGCCGAAAGTTTGTGCGATGCTGTTCGGCGTGGAGCTTCGGCGGTGCTCGACGTGCGTTTCGACGCCGATGAGATCCCGCCGGTGCGGCCGCGAAGCCTGCTCATCACGAAGGAAATGGGGCTGCCGAATCCTAAGCCCGGCCCCGAAGTTACGCGTGCGCTCTTGAAGCTGCTGAAGGAGAAGTGACCATGCCCAACAAGACACACCGCATTGTTATGTCACGGACATTGCGTCGGCCGGCTGCCGAGGCGTTCAGGACCGTCGAAGATCTTGAACGCTTCCCCGAATTCATGCCCAACGTCAATGCCCTGACCCTGCTGGAAGTGGACGGCCACCGCAAGGTCGCCGCCTGGGACACCACCATTGACGACGCGCCGTTAAGCTGGATTGAAGAAGGTATCTACGACGAGAAGAACCTGATCGTTCGCTTCCGGGCACTGGAGGGGGTCTTTGATCGGTTTGATGGCCACTGGCAGGTGGTACCCGAAGGTGAGGGAAGCCGAGTCACCTTCGACCTGACCTACGAGATCGGCCTCCCGGAAATCGAGGATCTTGTCGGGCCCATCTTCCGCCAGCGCCTGATCGAGAACGCCGAAAGCATGTTGAAGGCCATTGAGGAAAGGGTGGAGAAAGCGCGATGAATGGCGATGGCCATGGCACCCCGGTGGACTTTGTCCTGCTTGGCCATCCGGCCAACTACGAGCACATGTGCGATCTCTTTCTGCATTTTAGACCTGACTACAATCGCGACAAACTGAGGAACTACAAGGCCACCGTGGCGAAGCTCTTTGAGTGGACTCCCACCTATGCAACCAAGACGCCCTTGACGATAGCGTTAGGGTCCGAACAAGAATTGTCAGGTCGGCTGATTATCTGCACCTTCTTGCCGGAAATGATCCGGTCGCCTCGACAGATGGTCAACGCTTTCCAGAAGACCCTGGCAGGCTGTCGTCTGGGAAAAGACTTGGGAGCGAAAATCGTGGGCTTGGGCGGCTTTACTTCCATTGTGAGCGGCAGCCAAGGCGAAAACCTGGCGAAACAAGTCGACATCGCCGTGACTTCTGGAAACTCCTTGACGGCTGCGCTGGCGTTGGCGCAGTTAGACTGCCTCCTCAATCGCCTGGGTTGGGATCTGAGCAGCCGAACGGTGGCGGTGCTGGGGGCGACTGGCGACATTGGGCGCGCCTGCGTCCTCGCTCTGGCCCCACGTGCTCACCGCACTCTTCTCGTGGCGCGCAACGAAGCCAAATTGTGCGCCCTTCGTGACGAGTTGCCGGCGGGTCTCCAATCCGACGTGAGCACGGACGTGCACGTCGCGAGACGGGCCAGCGTCGTAATCGCCGCCAC
>QHZM01000150.1:0-12450 GCA_003224665.1 Acidobacteriota bacterium | reverse complement strand
CCTTCGAGCTTGGCATCACGTACTATACGGGGCTGCCGGCTCCCACCTTAATCTACGGCTGCTTTGCAGAAGCTATGATCTTGGCGATGGACGGCCGTTACGAAAGTTACTCCGTCGGACAGGGCCGCATTACCCCGGAAAAAATGGAGACGATTCTAGCCCGGGCCCTTGCCCGCGGGTTCCGCCCGGCACCCCCCTACCGTGGCGGCAAACCCATCTCTGAGGAATCTCTGGCCTTGTTTGCCCAACGTTATCACTCCCCTGGAGAAGTTCGACCATGAACTCGGCGACTACTCTCACTGAACAAAAGTTGCAGGCCATTGTCGGCCGGAAGCTTAAGATAGGCCCCGAAGGGGTGCCTTTGAATCAGTCGCTGCTCGAGGGCCTGGGCCTGGATTCGATCGATGCCATGGCGGTTATCCTGGAGATCGAGCAGGAGTTCGCCCCGGTTACATTTTCCGAAAGGGCGGCTGAGGAGCTCAAGACGTTACGAGATGTTGCCTCATATATTGACCGTCAGATGGGTGCGAGATGACGCGGGCTTTGGTAACGGGCGCAACCGGCATGTTAGGCAGTCACTTGGTCGAGCGGCTTCTAACAGCACACGTTGAGGTGCGCGCCTTTGTACGCCCCACCAGCGATACCCATTACCTCGAAACATTGCCGGTTGAGATCGTGACAGCTAACGCCACGGATCGAGCTGCCATCCGTCAAGCCGTGGCAGGCAGCCACTGGGTGTTCCATCTGGCGTCAGATTTTGATGCGGGGTCCGCCTTCCGCACGGGCGAGGGCCTTGAAAAATACAACGAGGCGGATTTGCATTTGACCGAAGGTTTGCTCCTTGCCAGCCAGGAAGCCTCCGTGAGGCGCCTTGTTTACGCCAGCTCCGTGAGTGTTTACAGCCTGAACGCTGCTTCGCCCATCGCGGAGAGCGCGCCGCTCGATCCCGTGTCAGACTATGGGCGTTCCAAGCTGGCGGCAGAGGGCCGCGTACGCGCCTATCAACAGCAGGGCCTGCCCACCGTCATCCTTCGCCCTTGCATCATCTACGGGCCGCGTGACCGCCACTTTCTTCCCGCCGCCATGCGTCTCGCCCAGCTACCACTCTTGCCGCTGATTGACGGCGGGCGCAATCTAATTGACTTGGTGTACGCCGGCGACGTGGCAGAGCTGATGTGGAAAGCTACCCAATCGGATGCGGCGGTCGGAAAGGTCTACAATGCCGCCTCCGGAGCGCCGCGCCCCCTGCGCGAGCTCTTGGGAGACTACCGCCAGTTGACCGGTCGTGCCCCACGGACTTGCGCGATGTCAGCCGGAGCGTTCGAACGGTTTGCCCGCCTGACCCACCGATATTGGGGGAGGTATGCGCCGGGCCTCGAATCGCTCTTAAGTCCGGTCGGCGTCAGTTACATGGGCCGAGACGTGTACTATGATGTCTCTCGAGCCCGAAGTGATCTCGACTATGCTCCGCAGGTCAATTTCAAGCAAGGCGTGGCTCTTACCCTGGCCTACGTCGGCAACCGGGCGGCAGCCTGAGCCGCAGGTCTCGGCTTGCCGGACTAGCTCCGCCTGCTGACTTGCATCCGCAAGCCGTACTTCGGTCGCAGAGTAATTAACGGTTGCGGCGAAACCGGATGTCCGGGCACCAGCGCAAGTCTAAACGACTGCGCGATGGTCGACATCATCAGCACCGATTCCATCATCGCATACGAATACCCGATGCAATGCCGCGAGCCGCCGCCGAAGGGAAAGTACGCGTACTTGGGCAAGAGTTGTGCCTGGTCGGCGGCCCAGCGCTCCGGCAAGAACAACTCCGGGTGGTCAAAGTAGCGCGGATCGCGGTGAGTCACCCACGGGCAGATTATGATCATGGCGCCAGCGGGCATCCGAAAGCCGCCGATTTCGCAATCCCGCAAGGCGACGCGCCCACCCAGCAACCAAGCGGGCGGATACAGCCGAAGCGACTCCCGGGTAATCAGCTCCGCATAAGCCAGCCTCGGGAAGTCGGCTGCCTCCGGGTTTCTTCCTCCCAGGACTGCTCCCAATTCTGCCCACAACCTGGCCTCGACTTCGGGGGACTGCGAAATCAAATACCAGGTCCAGGAGAGCGCCAGGGCCGTCGTTTCGTAGCCCGCGATAAACAGAGTCATGATCTCGTAGCGCCACTGATTCTCAGTCACACCGCCAGGCTCTTGGTCGCGGGCGCGCAGCAGGATGGACAACAGATCGTTCTCGCCCTGGCCATTGGCTCGGTGCTGGCGAATGGTCTTATCGATGAACTCGCGGAGTCGCTCGATGGCCCAACGAAAACGTCGGTTGCGAGACGTTGGGATGCTCGTCGGGAGGCGTAACGGGCTGACCACCCGGCTTGTTATCTCGTGCATAATCGTGTCGAGTGCAGCGTTCAAGTCCGCCACTTGGTCCGTCACGTCTGTGTTAAACAGGGTCTTGGCCACTACCTCCAGCGTGAGGTGCCTCATGTCCTCATAGATATCGCGGACTTCTCCGTCCCGCCATGTGTCCAGCATCCGCTGCGCGTGGGCGACCATCACCTCGCCGTAACTGGCAATTCGATCTCGATGGAAGGCGGGCTGAGCCTGCATCCGGTGATGAAGCCAGAAGTCACCGTCCGAGGCGAGCAGGTCCTCCCCAAATAGTTTCTCAGATATTCGCGAGGGTTCACGGCTCGGCGGCTTAATGAAGTTTTGACTGTTGAGGACAAGGACCGACTCAATATCGTCCGGATGATTAATGAGATAGGCGACCCGATTGAAGAACCGTATGCGTACGACATCCCCATACTCACGGGCGCACTGGGTCAGGAACTGTAGCGGGTCTCGTCTCGCTTGAAATATATTTCCGAAAAGGAGACTACCCTTTGGACCAGGAGGGAGCATTCCAGGCGCGACCGGAGATCCTTCGCGGGATATCCTGCTCATGCTTCAATTCTTCAGATAAAGTCAGCGCAGGGGAGGTATTGGAGTAGTTATCAATGAGGACGAGTCACGAAGGCTTGGCCGAAGGGCGAAGCAGCCCAGTAGCCCGGCTACCTCCATCCCAGGACTCCTGCAAACCCTCCGACACTAACCAAGGAGTTCGTATCGAGCAAACCTGTTTGCTTGCCTCATCGCTATTCAGCGCCATTGCCTCGATAGGCGCTGGTTCTCTCGGCTGCCACACTTTGTCGACGTCTGCGAAAACAAACACCACGTGGACGTCCCGCAGCCACCACGAAGGGCTTTTCTGCGGCTCGCCCTCGATGCGGCGAATCAGATAGGTGTCAGCATCAACCCAGATCGTCCCGCGAAGCAGATTGTTATCTTTGCGTCTGGGAAGGAGCTTAAGAACGTAACAGCGCTGACCACCTGCAACTTCTTCACGGAGGAATCCAAAATTGTAATTGTCCTGGGAAATATCGGTTGAGCGGTGTTCCTTCACGATCTCGGCCTCCCCGGCCAGCACGTGACGAACAATCTTTTCTCCGATTTTACTGCCCTCGGCCCGCTGGATACGGTAACTTCTCAGGGCGGGGGGAAGAAAGGTTACGTCGGCAATCACCCGCGTCCTAACTTTATCCCGCTTTCGGCCAAATAGTTCGTATTCCCGGGTCACGGTGTAGGAACGGCGGTGAGTCTGATTGTGAATCGCGGCCTGCGACATGCGAGCCAGAGTGGTTTCAAGGGTGGGGACGGTCAGTCCCGTACCAGCCTTGGGGAGAGGCATTTCTTCCGAATTCAGGTTTGCTCCCCTTGACGAATCGGACCCCAGTTTTGACGCTCCATAATTTTCGACGTTCTGCTTCGGCTCCTGACTGCCACTCAGCGAACCTGTCATCACAGGCAACGCAACCCAGAAGAGAGCAAGGTTCACACAATATCGGCCGCATTTCATGATCATTCGGCTACCTGCTGGCCAAACCAGTTCCTCAAGCACTACCACGTTGAATGCTACCACATCAGGATTTGAGCTGTCTGTTCAAAACGGCACATTTCCAGACGGAGTCCTGGCCCGACAGCCACTGTCCCACTGCGGGGATTGGATCGTGCCGGCGTCGCTGAGGCTCGGCTTTCACCTCGTTCAGTAAGACTTGGGGTGAGGAGCGCATCGCCGCTGAGCTGCGGTTGAAACTCGGGATTCGGATCTCACCTCGGACCGCCAGTCGCTACATGCCCGATGGCACAGGCTCCCGACGAGGGCCGTCCTCGCAGCCTTGGATGACGTTTGTCCGCAACCGCGTCCAAGGCATTCTGGCCTGCGACTTCTTCGTCGCCGTGACGGCCAGCTTTCGGGTGTTGTACGTCTTCGTGATCATGGAGGTGGGAACGCGCCGAATCGCTCAGTTCAACGTCACCGCTCGACCGACCGCGGGCTGGACGCTCCAGCAGTTCCGGGAGGTCATCACGGGAGAGAAACCATAGCGGTTCCTCATCCACGACCGCGATAACATCTACTCCTCCGAGCTCGATTCGGCCCTGAAGGCGATGGGCCTGAGCATCTTGAAAACCCCGTCCCGCGCGCCCCAAGAGATTGGCAGTGCATTTTTAGGGAGGGTTCGAATCGAGGCCGTCGGAACTGGAAGTCACCACTCGGCAGGAATAGGTTTTGGCCACCAGCCAAATCTTCTGGGCAACTCTAAGGTCTAGTTGCTCGAAGTCGCCCGGGGTTAGATGGACTTCAAGTCTTACCCCCGCGTCCATTGAAGCGACTACGGTGACACCCTTGTCATCCGCAAGAAATCCGTCGGTTAAGAGGTTGACTGCAGATTCTCAAGCCGCAACCTTCTCGAGTTCCTATTCGTGGTGAAGCCCGCCCAGAACGGGTCGAGCCACAACTCGTAGATCTCTGGGAATAGGCCGTGCACCGGGGCAGGGAAGGGCAAGTTATTTTCCGTCGCACACGGTTCTGGTGATCCAACTTGCGCCTGTTTGATCCACTGCCCTCTCTGGACTGCGCCAGCCGAGCATAAGAATGCAAGGGGTTTTTGGAAAAAAGCGAGTCCGCATCCGATCCTGAACCGCACAATTTCCTTACGACCGCGCGATGGGATTCGTAAGTAATTGACACTAAGTGAGTTAGATGGTGGAGGCGGGGGAAAGGAACTTCCTCTATTCCTCGAAACCTATTGAAATGCCGACATATAAAATGGAGGCGGGGGGAGTCGAACCCCCGTCCGAAAAGTCTCACGTTCAGGAGCCTACATGCTTATCTCGTTCGCTTAGGTTTTCGCCAGCGGCCCTCAGCAACGAGCAATCACGAACCGCCGACTAGCCTGTTCCCGGTCGCCCGGGTTCTCGCTCGGGACTTCCAGGCGGCAAGCCCCAAACCAGCCCGCCAATCGACGCCTCTCTCCGTCCTGCGGGCCGAACGGAGGAGACGCGCCACCTTAATTAGGCAGCGTAGGCATACTGCGTGTTGGCAGTTGTCTTTGTCCCACGCCGATTACGGGTGGTGTGGACCCCCGGCATGCCTCCTAGACGCAAGGACTCCCGTCGAAACCGGTACGCCCCCGTCTTGATTTCAGGTTACGCCGTTCCCGGAAGGGTGTCAATCAACCCGCTCGAACTCGTGACCCCGCCTGCCGCGCGAACTTCTCTGAGCCGCTGTGATCAGATTAAGTCACTTAATTCCACCCGCGTTGCGTGGTCGCTGGGTGCCAACATCGGCGTTGACACGTACCCCTTGGCATGTACCATAATCAAAATCTTGGCCTCTTAAGGAGTGATTCTTGTCCGAAAGCCAGGCAAGCTCAGCAGCCGAATTGATCGGCCAGTTGCGGGAACGGCTCAGCAAGACCCTGCAGGTGCAGGCGAAGGAGCTCGAAAGATTTGAGCAAAGCCTTCAGGCTTTGCGGGAGCGGCACGAGCAGTTCCAGGGCGCCCTGGAGCGGCAGCTCGAGGCACTCACAAAGGCGGGAAGTGCGGAGTCGTTTTTTGCCAACTCGGGCGCGACCTCGCTCGACAAAGTCCTGACTTCCGTGCGGAACTTGATCATGGCTACCTTGCCGGAACAGGTCTTCGTCACGCTGGCCGAAGAAGCCGAACAGATGGGAGTCCGTGTTGCCGTGTTCGACGTCCGCGGCAAGGCAGCCTGGGGCGCTTCGGCCCGCGGCTTTGGCGCCGAGGTCTCTGACAAGGGGTTCCGGGCGCTCGTCGTGCCTCTCAACAAGGACAATCCGTTTCGTCTGGCCTATGAGACGGGCGGCGACGTTGAAGCCACGGCCGACGACCTGAAAAAGACCCGCAACATCTACGACAGTTTCAAACCGGAGTCGGAAGGGCCGATTTTGATTCTTCCGGTTCGTTCCGCTGGCTCTGTTTCGGCACTCTTTTATTCCGACCCGGGAGTCTCCGGAGAGGCGCTGCCGGTTGACGCTTTGAAAATTCTGGCGGAATTTGCGGGCGCCCAGCTCGACCGGTTGATGGCCCTGAGCGGCGGCGCTTCCGCGGGAGCCGAGCAAGCGGGCGTCGCCCGGTCGGGGGAGGAGGCCGAAGCGGAGGGGCAGCCCGACAGTGCTGCGAGCGCGGCAGGCGACGAAGTTTCGGCTTACTCGGAGGCTGAAGAGCTCGCTCCTCCGCCGCGCGGCGAGCCACTCTCCGCTGCGGCTGCCGAGTCCTCAGAGCTCGACACTTCCGATCTCAGCGAAGAGGATAAGAAAATCCACAAAGACGCCAGGCGTTTTGCCAGGCTGCTCGTTTCAGAAATTGAACTCTACAACAAAGCCAAAGTGGCCGAGGGGCGCAAGAACCAGGACCTCTACCGGCGCTTGAAGACCGACATCGAGAGAAGCCGTAAGACTTACGAGAAGCGATTCGGGAAGACGGTCGCCAAGCAAGTGGACTACTTCCACGAAGAGCTGGTGAAGACGTTGGCCGGCGACGATCCCACTTTCCTGGGATCAGATTACCCGGGCCCTTCCGTGTGAGCTTGCCTTCCAAATTTTTGTATAGAACGTTGCTCGCGGTGACGCTGCTTTCCTGCGGCGGCGCCGAAGCTCGCGCGCAGGAGGTCATTGACCCGCAGCTCGAGCGACGAGTCTCGGGGGACTACCGGGCCGCGGAGAGCGCTCTACGCGAAGCGGCCTCAACCGACTGCTCGCTGGCAGATTATGCCGAGTACTACTGGTCAGCCACGACGGATAAGTTGGGTCACCCGGGGAGAGTGCTCGAGCTCCTCGAGGGGTTCGCCGACCGCCATCCCCGGAGCGCGCTTCGGCTCGAGGCTCTCGAGCTCCTGGCGCGCGCCTACCTCGAGACGAACCGTCCCGAACTGGCCATTCAAATTTTGAGTGCCGAAGGCCGCGCTCGCGAAAACCCTTCTCTCGGCCTGCTCCTCGCCAGGGCTTACCTGAAGGCGCAAAATGTCGGAAGGGCCGTCAGGGGTTTCCAGGAAATTTATTACTTCGACGCTCTCGCACCCGAAGCGCAGGCAGCCTCCGAAGCTCTCGTTCAGCTCAAGGCCAGGCTCGGGCCGGACTTCCCTCAGGCGACAGAAGAAATCCAGACCGCCCGCGCGGATTCGTTTTTGAATAAGTCGAAAGATGAGGAAGCGCTGGGCGAATACGGCTCGCTGTTGAGCGCGATGCCCGCAAGCCCGCTCCGGGGGCGTTGGGAGCTCGGACGCGCCCGATGCCTGCTGCACCTGCGGCGGACTGCGGAAGCCGTCGAATCGCTCGAATCGCTCGCCTCGACCAGCCTCGAAGTTGATGCGGAACGCCTCCGGCTTCTGGTTGAGGCCGAGGCGCGGCTCGGCGAGCGGGACTTGATGCTCGAGGAGCTTGCACGCCTCAAGCAGGTTTATCCCGATTCCCGTTCTTATGCCTCGGCGCTCTCTTCGGCGTCCTCATTCTTCGCCCGGCGCGGCGACTGGGAGGGCGCCGCTCATTACGATCGAATCCTGGTGGAAGAATTTCCTCAGTTGGAACTAGCCCGCGAGGCAGCCTGGCGCGTCGCGTGGTCTTATTATCGTTCCGGCCAGGCCGACGAAGCGCGGCGGGCCCTGGTCGAACATCTGACGCGTTTCCCGTACTCGCCGTACGTGCCGCGCTCACTTTACTGGCTGGGTCGGCTGGCCGAGCAGCGAGACCAATGGGTGGACGCTCGCGGCCTCTATGATTTCCTGAGCAAGCGCTACGCCCATAGCTATTACGCCTTGCTGGCTAGGCGGCGCGTTGAGCAGCTTCCCAGCGTCGCGCCTGCGAGTGCGACCTCGGAAGACTCGTCGCTCGAGCTTACTCCGGCGGCGCTCGAACGCATGCTGCCCCCCGTCATGCCGCCTCCAATTCGCCCGTGCACTCCGCTTCAGTCCGACCCCGACCTCCGGACCTTTGAAATCCTGAAGGCTCTCGGCCTCGACGGCCCGGCCGACCAGTTCCTCGAAGCCAAACTGTCTGAGTTCCCCACATCCCCCAGCCTGCTTTTGACCCTGAGCAAGTCCAAAGCCGAGCAGGACGACTCCAATGAATCGGTTGCGACCGCAAAGAAAATTGTGCCGAACTACTCCGAGTACCAGTTCGATGACCTGCCCGAGGAGGTCTGGGAGCTGCTCTATCCCCAGACCTTTCGGAAGCTTGTCGAGCGGGAGGCGCGCGCCAGCCGGGTTGACCCGAACCTGGTATTGGGTTTGATCCGCCAGGAGTCGGGCTTCAATCCTCAGGCAATCTCCTGGGCCAATGCGCGGGGGCTGATGCAAATCCTTCCGGAAACCGTAAGCTCCGGGCGGCGCCGGCGTCGCATTGCGGCACGGCGGCTGTACGACCCGGCGTATAATGTGCGCTTTGGGTGCAAGTTCCTGCGTCAACTTGTCGGCCGGTACAGAGGCAACCTCGAGCAGGCGCTCGCCGCCTATCACGCCGGTGTCCCAAACGTTGAGACTTGGCGAAAAGGGCGCCAGTCCGTCGAACCCGGAGCGTTCCTCGAAGCGATCGCCATCCCCGGGACTCGCGTCTATGTCGAAGCCGTTTTGCGCGACGCGGAAGTCTATCGGCAGCTCCGCGCGGGGGCGGTCAGATTCAAGAAGTGCGATCAAGAGACTGCGGTCGCGGGGCCGCGGTCAATCTTCGGCGGGCCTTATTCGGCGCTGGAGCGGTCTGGCCGTGCGCGAGCCGGTCGGAAAGAAGCGACAATAAGCGATGAGTGACGAAGGCCGCGCCGACAACGTCCGGCGTTCAGCCAGGCACTTACCTTCCCGCGCTCCCCGCGCGTCCTCCCAGCCAGGAAATCATCGGCTTCTCGAGGCGGCAGAGCTGTGAACGCGCAGCCATCATCCGGACAAAAGTCCCGCCCGCCCGTTTCCCGCAAAGCGCAACAGTTCACCGAGTCAGTCATCCGCGAGATGACGCGCCTGGCGCTCGAACACGACGCCGTGAACCTGGCGCAGGGCTTCCCGGACTTTCCTGCCCCCGCCGAGGTCAAAGAGGCGGCAGTGGCCGCAATCCGCGCGGACGTCAACCAGTACGCCATCACCTGGGGCGCGCGCGGGTTTCGTCAGGCGGTCGCCGAACGCTTCGAGCGCGACTCGGGGCTGAAGATCGACCCTGAGCGGGAAATCACCGTCTGCTGCGGCGCCACGGATGCGATGATCGCGTCACTGCTCGCGGTGGTTGACCCCGGAGAAGAAGTCCTGATCTTCGAGCCTTTCTATGAGAACTACGGTCCGGACACGATCATTTCCGGCTCCGTTCCGCGCTTTGTCGCGCTGCGCCCGCCGGAATGGAAGTTCGATCCCGGGGAACTCGCCGGCGCGTTCAATGAGCGGACTCGGGCCGTCATTCTCAACACGCCGAATAACCCGACCGGCAAAGTCTTTACCCGAGAGGAGCTCGAGTTCATCGCCGACCTGGCGAAGCGCCACGACGCCTACGTCCTGACGGACGAAATCTACCAGCACATGGTCTATGACGGCGCGCGGCATGTCTCCATCGCCACGCTTCCCGGAATGCGCGAGCGGACGATTACCATCAACGGCATGTCCAAGACCTACAGCGTGACGGGATGGCGCGTGGGCTACGCCATCGCGCCCCCGGAGATCACGAACGCCGTCCGCAAGATGCACGACTTCATCACCGTCGGCGCGGCGGCGCCACTGCAAGAGGCGGGTGCGACGGCGCTGCGGCTGCCGGAATCGTACTACTGCCGGCTTTGCGCGGAGTACGAGCGGCGGCGCGACCGGCTCCTGGCGGGGCTCGAGCGGGCGGGCTTTCAGTGTTTCCGACCTCGCGGGGCCTACTACGTCATGACGGACATTTCAGGCTTCGGTTTCCCGAATGATGTCGAGTTTGCGCGTTACCTGGTTCAAGAGATCGGCGTGGCCGTGGTCCCCGGAAGCAGTTTTTACAGCAACCCGGCTGCGGGCAGACGGCAAGTGCGCTTCGCCTTCTGCAAGACTGACGCTACCCTTGATGAAGCCGTCAGGCGCCTCCTCAAGCTGAAAAAGTAGGGCGGGGAAGACAATACCGCGCGAATCCGGCGGGGACGCGCTGAATTTCTGCTCTATTGCGCGTAGGGCCGGCGCCGGACCTCGCCTAGTGCTTGGTTTCGTAAGTTCGCGTTATAACGGGCGCGGAAGGGCGGTCCCACAGGGCGGGACCGCCCTTCCGACCACCCGAAATAACCCCTTCTTTTGCAACCAAGCGTTAGGGATTGGTCAGGGGAATCTCGAAAACTGGGGTCGGGCCTGTAACGATGTAATTCACGAGCGAGTCGAGCAGAGAGGTGGCGTAGGGGTCGCTCCCGTAAGTCGTGGCCAGGGAGAACGTACAAATCAGCATCTTCCCCTTTCCGGCTTTAGCCTGCACCAGCGTTCCGACGTTTGAGTGAATCCAGCCGTAAAAAATACCCGCCAGGACATCGCTGAAATTTTCCGGAGGCACGCCCTGGACGACGGCGCTCGGAGTGACGGCCTGAGCTTCAAACCCTGTCAGCGTGTCAAAGCCGATCAGCTTGAACGGGTCCTGGCCTTTGCGAATCCACGAGAAACTGGAAATCCAGTTCCCGTCGAGGCTCGACCCGGCGCGCGGCACCACCTCGATTCCCGGGGCGAGCACCATGCGGTCGCTTGGAATCAAGATTACCCTGCCGCCGGCGCGGAGGTTGTTCTTCACAACGTCGTCAAAGACCGACGCCACCAGCACCGGGAAAGCTTCAGAGCCCGTGGGCGCGAGGTAATTTCGCGCGCGCATTTCGTTGAACAGCCGGCGGAGCCGCCCGCCGGGATCGTGGAACGAGGCCGGTGGCGGAAGGTCTGGCCGCCGGGCGGGGAAGAAGAAAAAGTCGAGCGAGTTTTCAGTCACGGTCTGGCTGTCCGCAGTGACTCTGACTTTCAGCACGTTCTTGGACGGGGCTCGGACCGCCGGCACGGTGAATTCGATCTTGCCCGCTTTGACGACCGAGCCGGATGCGGCTGGTGGCATGGGGAAAATCCCGCGAAGGTCGGTGCCTTCGACCCACCAGGTCACGCGGGCGTAACCCAGGGGCCCTGAGCTGTACCGGGAAAAATAGATGTCCGCTTCCGCCTTCTCCTCCGAGGTGAAGTTCTGCCTGGCGGCCCGCAGCATCACCAGGTCGTCCTTCTGGAGCTTGCTCAGGAGGTCGGCAAAGACCTTCGGCTTTCGCCACATGTCCATCAAGCCGTTCGATTCCCAGTTAACGTCCGTGAATTCCGTAATCACGTAGCCCTGAATCGGCGCCTGCGCCCTCAGCGACTCGATTTCGTACTTGAGCGCCAGGTACTCGTGCCACTCGGTGGCGTCGCTGAGGGCCTTGGGGTCAGCGAACAGCGAGCCGTAGTGGTAGCTCTGGAACCGCTTTTCAACGCCGTCGGGCAGGGTGATTTTGTTCCCGTTGAAGTCCCGCGTGAACCACCACGGTTTGTCTTCGGGCAGCCGGGGCAATCCCCAGTTGCCGAACTCGGAGAGCATCAGCGGTTCGTCCCCTTTGGGCGCCACGTCGCCGTAGGGGCTGAAGATCCAGCCGGGCCGCGTCGCGAGGTCAGCAACGAACCGGTCGAAGTCTTCGGCGTAATCGGGGATGGCGTTGTAATGGTGGAAGTCGGCGATATCAGAGGCCATGTGGAAATTGTCGCAGCAGGCGCTGTTGTCCACCACGAGCCAGCCCGGCACGATGCTCTTGGCTTCCGTATAAGTGCCCTTGAGCCAGGCGCGGTCGCCGGGTTCCTTCAGGTTTGCCCCCCAGCTTTCGTTGATGATGCTCACAATGACGATGGACGGGTGGTTCCAGTCGCGTTCCACCATGCCGCGCAGCGTGGCGAGCGCGCGAACCTCGGCGTTGCCCGTGAGCTTGTCCCAGTTGGGGATCTCGTACCAGACGAGGATTCCAGTCTCATCCGCGGCCTCGAGGTAGCGCGGGTCCGGCACTTTGATGTGGCAGCGCAGCAGGTTCAGGCCGAGCGCCTTGGCTTTTCCCATCTCGTCTTTCAGGTAATCGAGTGAAGGCG
>QHZM01000149.1 GCA_003224665.1 Acidobacteriota bacterium | reverse complement strand
CCTCGACAAATTCCTTCAGCCAGTTGAGAGAAGCTTTCATAAGAACAAGGGACGGATTACAGGGAACAAGTTAGAGCCGAGTGAGCCAGACTATTCAATCCCTGCCGCCTGCCATCAGAACTGCTCCAGGAACCTCAAATCGCTTTGGAAGAAAAGCTGGATGTCATTGATGCCGTATTTCATCAGGGCAAACCGGTCCACTCCGAGCCCGAAGGCCCACCCGGTATAACGGTCCGGATCAACTCCTCCGTGGCGCAAAACGTCCGGATGGACCATGCCGCAGCCCATCACTTCGATCCATCCGCTCTCCTTGCAGATCCGGCAACCTATGCCGTCGCAAAAAGCGCAACTGATGGACACTTCCCCGCTCGGCTCGGTAAAGGGAAAGAAAGTCGGGTGAAAGCTCGTGCGAATCTTTTCACCGAAAAACTTCTTCGCAAAAAAGTCGAGCGTACCCTTCAGGTCGGCAAAAGTGATGTCCGTGTCCACCGCCAGGCCCTCGATCTGGTGGAACAACGGCGAGTGTGTGGCATCCGGGTTATCGCGCCGGTAAACCTTGCCGGGAACGATGATGTAAAGCGGAGCGCCGTGCTTTTCCATGGCCCGGATCTGCACGGGAGAGGTATGCGTGCGGAGGACGCCGCCTGATTCGACGTAGAACGAGTCCATGTCATCCCGGGCCGGGTGATTCTCGGGAATATTCAGCGCGTCAAAGTTGTAATAGACGGACTCGACTTCCGGCCCCGTCTCGACCCGGAATCCGAGACCGAGAAAAATCTCCTCGATTTCGCGCTGCACCCGGGTGATGGGATGGATTGAGCCGAGAGGACGGCGGTAGCCGGGGAGCGTCAGGTCATGCTGCGCCTCCGCCGCCTTGACCGCATCCCGATCAGGCGCATGAGCGGGTGCTTCGCGCAGGGGGACGGCAAGAAGGAGCTTTTCGACCTCGACGTCCGCAGCCGCCTGGCGCAACAGGTTGAACTCGCGGCCGACCGCGGGCTTCAGGTCCTTGGGCGCGCGCTTGAGCCAGTTCTCGTCGATCCGCGCAAGGATGCCTCGCTTACGCGAAAGCCAGCGGTCACGCAACTCCTTGCACCGCATCTCGTGTTCGGCCTTGCCAACCACACCCTCACTGACCAGCTTCTTTCTCTCCGCTTCCATGGCCGCGCGGATTTCGGCGAACAGCGCGGCGACACCGGACGCCCCGCTGACGCCGAGCTCCACGAGGGTTTTATCGACCTTTTCATCCAGTGCCATGGCCATCTGCCAGGGAAGGTTTAATTGAGCCCGTCTGGTAACCTCTAACCCCCGACGAGCGATTCGTGGAGGCCGTCTTCAGGCGGGCAACCCGTTCAAAAAGAGAATGCCGGCTTGAAGGCCGCTTTCACGACGCCGTCAGCGTCGCCTTGGCCTTACCTGCCAGCTCGGCAAATGCAGGAGCGTCGCGGACCGCCAGTTCCGAGAGCATCTTCCTGTCGAGCGCCACCCCGAGCTTCTTCAGCCCGTGGATGAGCTGGCTGTAGGTGAGCTGGTTCAACCGGGCCGCCGCGCTGATACGTGTGATCCACAGCCTACGAAAGTCCCGCTTGCGGCGCCGCCGGTCGCGATAGGCGAAGCGGCCTGCGCGGTCCGCGGCCTCCTTCATGAACTTGTAGAGCTTGCTTTTGTTGAGGAAATAGCCTTTGGTGAGTTTGGCGTACTTCTTCCGCTGGTCGCGGCGCACGGTGCCGCGCTTCACTCGAGGCATGGGCTTTGCTCCTTTCTAGCGAGTTTGGGACGGAGAAGGCGCCCTGCCGCCGGCCTTCCCGTACCCTCGTGTGCAGGTTTCCGGAACCTGTTCCCGTGGGCCTGAAACCTGAAGTTAATTTCCGTAGGGCAGCATGGCGCGGACATGTGGCGCATCCGCGGCGGAAACCGTGGTCGTCTTGTCCAGCTTGCGTTTGCGCTTGCTGGGCTTCGAAGTCAGGATGTGGCGGGCGAACGCGTGCCCGCGGATGATCTTCCCTCCCGCGGTAAATTTGAAGCGCTTGGCAGCGCCCTTATGGGTCTTGAGCTTCAGCTTGGCCAACTCTATCCTCCCGTGGATTCCTGGGATGTCGCGGATTTCGGCGGTGAAGCCTCAGGCTTCGCCGAAGCAGGCTGAGAGGGGGCGCCCGCCGTGGCGGTGGCGCGCGAGGCGGCCGGGCCTCCCTTCCCCGCGGTCTTTTTCGCGGCGATCACCGCGGTCAGGTTCGGCCCCTCGAGTTTCGGGCGCGATTCCACCTGGCCCACTTCCGACACGTCTTCGATCAGCCGCTGCATCATGCGCATCCCGAGTTCCTTGTGGGCCATCTCGCGACCCCGAAACATGATGGTTGCCTTGACCTTGCTTCCCTCCTGCAAAAACTTCAGGATGTGGTTTCGCTTGACTTCGAAGTCGTGCTCGGAGGTCCGGGGGCGGAACTTGACTTCCTTGAGCTCGATGGACTTCTGGTGCTTCTTCGCCTCGTGCTGGCGCTTGTTGAGCTGGTAGAGGTATTTGCCGTAGTTGATGATGCGGCAGACCGGAGGGTTGGCGGTCGGCGCGACCTCCACAAGGTCGAGGCCCTGCCCGCGCGCGATTTTCAAAGCCTCGAAGGGGGGCATAATTCCCAGTTGCTTTCCTTCCCCGTCGATCACGCGGATTTCTTTGGCGCGGATCCGCTCATTCACGCGAACGAAACGATCAGCGATAGTCCTTCCCTCCCGGCCCCAAAAGGCCCGATTCAGTTTAGGACATGATAAAAGTGGGCAAAGGCCTTAACCCGTCCAAGGGTAAGGCCCAGCTTACCATTTCGTCAACCGATTGTCGATAATCTCGCGGACCCAGCTAATGAAGTCCGCAAGCGGCCGGAAGCCCGCATCGCCGGTGTCGCGCCGGCGCACCGCTACCCCTTTCGCCTGAGCTTCGCGGTCGCCGACCACCAGCATGAAGGGCGCTTTCCGGAGCTGGGCGTCCCGGATGCGCGCATTCAGCTTTTCGTTTCGGGCATCGAGCTGGGCGCGGACCCGGGCGGAATTCAGCTCGCCCGCCACTTGGCGAGCGTAGTCCAAGTGCTTCTCACTGATGGGCAAGACGACTGCTTGGATGGGAGACAGCCAGACCGGGAAGGCGCCGGCGTAATGCTCGATCAAGACTCCGAAGAACCGCTCGATTGAGCCGAGCAAGGCCCGGTGGACCATGATGGGACGATGCGCCTTTCCGTCCTCGCCCACGTACTCCAGGCCGAAGCGTTCGGGCAAGAAGAAGTCAAACTGGACGGTGGTCAGTTGCCACGGCCGGCCAATGGCGTCCACCAGCTTGATATCTATTTTCGGCCCGTAGAATGCCGCCTCCCCGGTCATGCGCTTGAAGGCGATGCTGCGGCTGCGCAGCGAAGTTTCCAGCGAGCGTTCCGCCATTTCCCACTGGCTGGGATCACCCGAATACTTCGTCCGGTTCGCGGGGTCCCAGGTGGAAAGCTCGACCTCGAACCGGTCGAACCCGAAGGTCTTCAGGACCAGTAAGGCGAAGTCCACGCAGGCGCCGACTTCCGCCTCAACACCTTCAGGCGTCGAAAAGATGTGCGCGTCGTCCTGGGTGAACCCGCGCACGCGCAGCAAGCCGTGCATCACGCCCGAACGCTCGTACCGGTACACGGTCCCGAACTCCGCCAAGCGCATCGGGAGCTCGCGGTAGCTTCGCCGGGAGTCCTTGTAAATCAGAATGTGGAAGGGACAATTCATCGGCTTGAGCTGGTATTCGGCATCCTCCAGGCGGATGGGCGTGAACATGTTTTCGCGATAAAAGTCGAGGTGGCCGCTCCGTTTCCAGAGGTCGAGCCGGGCCACGTGCGGGGTATAGACCAAATCATAGCCCTGCCGGATGAGTTCTTCGCGGAGGAAGTCTTCCACTTCCTTGCGGACCACGGCCCCCTTCGGATGCCAGAAGATCAGGCCCGGGCCGGCCTCATCCTGGATGCTGAACAGGTCAAGCTCCTTGCCCAGCCGCCGGTGATCGCGCTTTTTGGCCTCCTCAATCTGAGCCAAAAATTCATCGAGCTCCTTCTTGCTGAAGAAGGCGGTGCCGTAAATGCGCTGGAGCGCGTGTGAGTGCTCGTCACCCTTCCAGTGCGCGCCCGCGACGCTCAACAGCTTGAACGCCTTGATCCGCCCGGTCGATGGGATGTGAGGCCCGCGACAAAAATCCAAGAACTTACCGGTTTTGTAGGCTGAAAATACCGGCTCCGCCTTTTCCTGGATCAATTCGCACTTCAGGAACTCGCCCATCTCTTCGAACAGTTTCAGACCGGCTTCCTTGGGGAAGTACACGCGCTCGTAGGGCAGGTCGGCCTTCACGAGCTCCTGCATCTTCGCTTCGAGCTTCTGCAGGTCCTCTTCGTTGAAAGGCTTTTCGCGGTAGAAGTCGTAATAGAAGCCGGTGTCGGTCGGTGGGCCGACGCCCGGGTGCGCGTCCGGGAAAAGCTCCAGCACGGCGGCGGCGAGCAGGTGGGCGCATGAGTGGCGATAGATTTCAAGGCCCTCCGGCATCGAAGGCGTGATGATCTGGATGGGGCCGCTCGTCTCGAGGCGGTGGGTCAGGTCCACCAGTCGCCCATCGGCTTTGGCAGCTAACGCCTCCGCCGCGAGCCTGGGACTGACCGATTGG
>QHZM01000148.1 GCA_003224665.1 Acidobacteriota bacterium | reverse complement strand
CTTGAGGAGCATCCTGAAGTGTCGTTGTTGACGACAGAAACCGAATAGCTGGCGCTCTGACCGGGATAGATGGTCGGGTCCAAAGGGGAAACACTGACGCTGGGGTTTCCCGACGCGCAGGGCATTGCCCCGTCGTTCACACTCACCGTAATTCCGCTTGGTGTGGCGCTCAGTACCGAGATTGAGACATTGGAGTATGGATCGGTCCAAGGCTGGCCCGGGGCGAGCACAGTGTTGTACCAGGATCCGACATCCGCTGGAGTGAAATCCAGCACGTGCGTGAACCATCCGGTTGTTGGATCCTCGTAATGGATCAGCGCCCCCGAAAAGTTCATAAAGGCGATGGTGGAGTCATAGTTGCCAATGGGCTGGCGATACTCGATCCAGAGATAATCTCCCGGATTGCTTGTGCCACGCTGGACTTTGAGCGCTTGCAGGCCTGGCGGATTCGTCTCGAGCGGCTGCAAGGTGTAAGTCCCGCTGCTCTGCACGAGCTGGTAGTTGGCGCCGCTGGCCATCCAGTTCAGAACTTCGGATTTATGTGGCGCCGAATAAAGGCCGAGCGTCCAAGCGCCCATCGTGCTGAAAAAGTCGTTGAATTCGGTGGTGCTGCCAGGACTCGTTGTGGGCCCCAGAACCGCCGTGGGTTCATCGTTGATCGTACCAGCGTGGCTCAGGCCGAGTTGGTGGCCGTTCTCGTGGGCCACCAACTGGACGCCCTGGTCGCGCGCGTTGAAGTAGCTTGCCAGCAGGTAGGAGAGTGAGGACGTAAGCGTCCCGGAAGGCGTATTCCACACCTGGCAACCGGCCCCTGCTGAGCCCGTGGCAGTTACGCCTGCCCAGCCACAGGAAAGACCCGGGAAGACAAGATCAATTCGAGTGTAGTTTTGTAGATTTACTCCAGAAGCGGTGGCAGCTGCAACAGCGTCATTGAAAACTTGCAACAGGTTCAAACAGCTATAGGAACTGGAGGGGCCAATTGTATATGGGCCGAAAACACTTCCCGCCGCCGAGGTCTGACCATACGAGGCCTCTTGCCAGAATCCATTCAACGATCGACCAGTGCTCGCGTCAAAAAATACGTCGTTAGCTTGCTGCGGGGTGACCGAAATTGCGGCATCCTGGAAGTTCACCAGCAACACGGCGGTATTCTGCACGCCCGTAGTGCTACAGCTAGGCGAGGTTGTCGATGTTGTCGTTGAGGTGCTGCTGGGCATTACAACGGTGCTGGAGACCGCCATCGCGGACCACACAAACACGCCAGTGGCTTGCACGGTGTCGCCGCTCTGTAGATTCGGCGGCTCGTGCCCTGCAAAGTACAAGTTGAACCTTTGCTGCCGGGCTTCCATCTGGATGAGCGAACGAGAACTCTTCAGATCGGCGTCGTCGAAAATCCAGCGCTCGATTGATCCGCTCACTGTTGCGTGCGATTCGAGCTGGGATGCAGAGTCGGGGAACTTCGCCGCAAGATCCGCCAGCAGCTCCGGAGAAAACGCGAAGGAAAGCGCGGAATGCGGGTCTTCTTGAATTAGCGCAGCAAACGCGGCGGCCCGTTGGGCAATCACCTTGGCGGCTTCGCCGCGGATCGCCGCTACCTCGCTCGCCGAACTCTCCTGCAGCCGCGCATGGAAGTTCAAGAGACTGTTATTCAGAGCGCGCATTCGTGCCGCTGCCGTAGTCTTGGGCGCGATTTGACCGCTCTTCGATTTAGTCTGACCGAAGCTTGTTTCCGGGACAGATACGAAGATGAGGTAGGCAACCACTGACACTAAGAGACGAAGCATTCGGCTCTGGGCCCAGCACCCTCTCAGCATGTTCGGCAAATCTCCCCTTTTGCCAGACATCAGGGTAGGGCCGCAAGGGGTTCTAGGACTACTAGTCACATGGCTAATTTTGGGACGAGGAAGGAACTTGACCTTAGGCTGTCCGGGAGGGCAATGCGGAGACTTCCCTTGCTTACATCCTGCTACGAGAATCAGTTATGGGCAGAACCGGTTGGGGCTGATCGCTGATTTCCACCTATTGAGATGAAGGTTTATTCTGGGATGCGGTGAGCGCTTCCTGAATGGTCTGCTCGAACACGGTCTCTGGTTGGGCGCCATTCAAGTAGACCCCATTGATGAAAAATCCCGGGGTTCCACTCACGCCGGCGCGGAGCCCATCCTGGATGTCTTGTTGAATCTGCGCCTTGTACTTCTCAGCGGCGATGCAGGAATCAAACTGTTTCTCATCGAGTTTTAGGGACCGCGCTTGTTCGAGCAATCCTGGCCGGTCGAGCTTGTTTGGGTTTGCGAATAGAAGGTCGTGGTACTCCCAGAATTTTCCCTGTTCCCCGGCGCAGCGACCAGCCTCGGCCGCTAACGGAGCCTGAGGATGGGTGTCCTTGAGTGGGAGATCGCGGTAAGCCAATCCTACCTGGCCGTCGTGCTTTGCGAGCAGGTTTTTCAAGGTAGACTGCACTTCCCGGCAATAAGGACACTGAAAATCGGAGAACTCTACGATCATCACCCGAGCCTTGGGATTTCCTCGGACGCGGGACGGGTCATAGCGGACCTCGACTCGGGGGGGCTGGAGCAAGATGGAGACTTTGGCCTGCTCACGAAGTTGTGCGAAATACTGTTGGCGAGCTTGCTGAAGTTTGGCCCTCTTCAACGACTGTTGGAGCTGCGGTTTAACCTCATTAAAAGGACGGTTCAATTGGTCCTTCTGGCTCAAGTAAACAGCGTTCAACTCCGCATCGGTGGGTTCAGTGACTTTGGAGTCCACCTCCTGCTGCAGAAGCTTGTCGGTGGAGATACCTTTTTTCTTGGCCTCGGCTTCCAACAGTTTCTGATTCACCAGAGTGTCGAGGGCTTCCTTCTTCATCTGGTATTCTTGTTTGCGGAGTGGTAGTAATCGCGATTGAACCAGGGGCAATAGGTCGTCCTCATAAACGGCCTGTCCGGCAATGATTGCGATCGGTTCCTTTCCTTTGGCGCCTTCTTCTGCTTGTGCTAGACAAATCGGCGCGAAAAGCAGGCAGCTGGCTAGGATCGCCGGGAGCTTGGCAAGCTTGATTCGCATGGCTGAAATTGGGCCGAAGTATCGCACATTCGCGGGGCTAAGTCTACACATGAAACACATGAAACTTGAGTTGTCGAACAGTTAGCTGCTTCGGCCACCCCCTCGTGACGCACACCTTGCGGGTGTTCTCAGTTCCGATGCGGCGGACGGGCATGATCTTCGCGGGGCTCGGGTGTCCTCATGGGTGCGACTTCTGCTGCACTTCCCACTTCTTCAAGCGTCCCCACGTGCGTCTGCTTCCTACCGGCGACGACACTTATCGGGTGATCGACCGCTACCTGGAGATCAATCCCGGGATGAGCCTGGCGATCATCAACGAGGATTTTCTTATCGCCCGGGACCTCGCCACCCGCCTACGGGAGCTGGTCCTCGAGCGAGGGAAAGCGCTTTCGATCTTCGCCTTCGCCACCGTGAAGGCGCTCAGCCGGATGACCCCGCGCGAGTTGCTCGAGACCGGCATTGACGGAGTTTGGGTCGGCTACGAGGGAAAGCGGTCCGGTTACGCCAACCAGCAGGGCCGGCCGGTGGAGGAGCTGATTCCAGACTTGCGCTCGCACGGCATCACGGTCCTCTCCTCGATGATCTTGGGCTTCGACTATCAGACGGTCGATGTCATCCGCGAACAACTGTCGGAGTTCCTGGCGCTGAAGCCGACCTACGCCCAGTTCCTTATCTACGGTCCGACCCCAGGGACGCCCTTTTTCGAGCGTGTCGTGCGAGAGGGACGGCTTCACCGCGAGTTGGCGGAGAATCCCGAGCGCTACTACCGGAAATGCGATGGGTTCACCGCGATGGTCCGTCATTCCAGCAAGACCCCGGGGGAAATCGAGGCGTCGCAGCGCGAATGTTTTGAGACGGACTTCCGCCTTCTGGGCCCGTCCGTTTTGCGATCGGTCGAGACCTGGTTCGAGGGCTGGAAGCGATACCACGATTCGGACTCGTCCTATCTCCGCGCCAAGGCGGAGCGGTGGGCTAAAGAGATTCTGAAGGGGTACCCTCTTTTCCGCGTGGCGAAGCGTTATGGGCCAACACCCGAAGGGACTGTCCGTCTCGAGGCAGAGATCAAAGCGGCGCTCGGTCCGCCGGGTCTTGGGCGGCGGTGCGTGTTGCTCTTGGCGCACCTGGCCGCCGCGTGGACTCGTTTCACTCTGCGCCATGACCGCTTCCAGCATCCCAAGCTCCGCCGTCTCACGCTTCGCAGCTCGCGCTGGGCACTCCGCCCGGGGGACCTGGGATCGCTCCGTGTGGACATCGGGCGCGCTCTCCGAAGCACCATCGTCAAGCTGGAGGGAGCGTTGGACCAGTCCAGCGCAAGGCGTCTCGCTGCGGGCATCCTGAACGCCTTGCA
Source organism: Acidobacteriota bacterium (assembly GCA_003224665.1). GTDB lineage: Bacteria > Acidobacteriota > Terriglobia > UBA7540 > UBA7540 > QHZM01. The sequence goes on along the minus strand of QHZM01000148.1, from coordinate 284 downwards.
CGGCAACGACGCCCAAGTCCGAGTCGTGGTGGCTGAGGGAACCCAGGCGATGCAGGAACACCTCCGCATTCTGGGTAAGTTGCTCGCTCGCGAGCGTCACCGCGTTTCAGTGGTGATTCCTTCTGCCCCTGAGACTTGGGCGTAACCCGGGCAGTGGCTTGAAGTCGTGCCCAAGCCGGCGTGACTGGGACAGGGGATAGGGAGCACGGAGGAATGTCGGGAGCAGCGGTTAGCGAATAGGGATTAGGCACTGACAACCAGCAGCCGACAACTAAGAGCCTAGA
>QHZM01000147.1 GCA_003224665.1 Acidobacteriota bacterium | reverse complement strand
GATTCCTCGACCAGCCCCTTAATGTGGCTTCAGGGAATTCGGGGCAATCTCGGGCCTTGGCCTTCGGCGGCCGGAAGGTGGTTAAGGCACGACAGGGAGAGCAAAGTGATGGGTGAGCCTGAATTTCGAGAAGCTGAGCGCGCACATGGGAGCCTGCTGGCGCCGCTTGAGAAAAGATGCCTCGTCTGGCTCGCCGAGCGCATGCCGCCCTGGGTCAATTCGGACCATCTGACGCTGCTGGGGTTCATTGCGACGGTGGGCGTCGGCCTGTGCTATTGGACGGCTCGCCGCCATCCGATGGCGCTCCTCGTTTGGGCCTTCTTTCTGGCGGTCAATTGGTTTGGCGACAGTCTGGATGGCACTCTGGCCCGCGTCCGCAACCGGCAGCGGCCGAAATACGGGTTTTACGTGGACCACGTCGTGGACACCTTCAGCGCGCTCTTCGTTCTCGGGGGCCTGATGCTCTCCGGCTACATGAGCCCGCCCATCGCCGGGGCGCTGCTCATTGCCTATTACATACTTTCGATTGAGATTTACCTGGCCACGTACACGATCGGCACATTTCATCTCTCTTTCTGGATCTTTGGTCCGACAGAACTGCGCATCCTTCTCGCGATCGGCAACATCGCGCTGATCTGCCGCCCGATGGCCGTAGTCCTGGGAAGGCAATTTCTTCTCTTTGACGTCGGGGGCGTGGTGGGCATCGCCGGCATGGCCGTGGTGGTTATCACCTCGTTCGTTCGGCATGCCCGATTGTTGTATTTCGCCAAGCCGATGACGGGCGGCGAATGATTGCTCTTCAGAGGATGAAGTTGGAGTTCTACTAAAAAAACTTGAGTTGCCAGAAAGGATTACCGGGAAGGAGCGCTTCGCCCTGCGGCCGACGCCAGGCAGGGCTCTTCGACCAGGATGGCGTGGACTTCGCCCGGACCATGCACGCCGCGAATCAGGATTTGCTCGATATCGGCGGTGCGGCTCGGGCCGGTGACGAACACTACAGACCGTCCCGGCGTCGGCTGGTCTGTGTCCCGAGACAAGCGTAGCATTTCCAGGACCTCATCGAGCGACTCGATGACCTGGTTCTCCCGGAAGAGGGCGATGTGGACGGGAGGCGCCAGGGAAGCGAGCTGGCTGCCTTCAGTCCGGCTGGTCAGGACCAAGCTGCCGGTCTCTGCGAGCACAAAATCAACCCCGGTAATTCCCGCTGAAGCTGCAAAACACGCCTCGCGGTAGGCAGCGCGATCTTCGGGCTTAAGTTGGTCCTCGCCGTCCGGCCAGGCCGCTATGGACACTCCCCATTCGCGCAGCCGCGCTTCAAGCCTTAACTGGTTGAGGAGCGGGTTGCGCGAGAGCACCACGCTCGGGGCCGGAGCGCTCTCGAGTATTTTGCGGAGAATGCTTTCAAGCCCATCGAGGCTTGCGGCGCGGTAGGTCAAGCCTCCCACTTTGCCCAGCTCCAGCTCGAACTTGGGCAGCAGCTCATCGGGAGCGATGGGGGGCATCACCCCGCCAGCAGGTGGGTCACCACCGGCCGGGGGCGGCTGGGCCGATCTCCCGCTGGGGTGCTTGAGCGCCTTGCGGATTCGATCGAGCATTTCGCCTCGGCTGGACATCCGCCGGCCCCCTCCCCGCGGGCCGCCACTGTGATACCATCCCCGGCATTGTATCACGACCCCAAGCCTATGCTAACCGGCAGAAACTAAAGGGGATATCAAAGGCCAAATTTCTTTCCGAAATCCTGCAACCATGCTAGCATCTCGATCATCCGAACACCTGGACCGAGCAGAAAGTGGTCCAGGTTTTTGTCGAAGGACGGATATCAATGAAATCGGCCCTGAAGTCGCCTAAGAATTCGTATCGAAAGCTGCTGCTGAAGAAGCGGGATGAGCTTCTGGCTACATTCAGGCTTGACCCTGAAGCGTTGACCATTAGCATCCGGACTCCGGACGAGGTGGAGTTCGCGAGCAAGACTGCCGAGCAGGGCGTCACGGCGGCGACGGTGGCACTCCGCCGCCAGATGCTCAAGGAAGTCGAGAAGGCTCTCGCGCGCGTCGTAGGCGGGACCTACGGCTTGTGTGAAGGTTGCGGCCAGGAAATCTCCTCCAGTCGCCTCAACGCCCTCCCCTGGGCACGATACTGCCTGATCTGCCAGGAACTGCGTTCAAGGAACTAGGCGTTCTAACCCAGTAAGGCCGGAACGGGAACCGCTCGGGCGGCCGCGATAGACTGCCATGCGCGCCCCCGCTGTGACGGCGAGGCAGGCGTGTCTATTGGTGCGGCACTCCGCGGCGGCTCCCGATCGTGCCGCGCCTCCCCGTTGTCCTCCCGCCTTTTTTCGGATAGATTTGTCGTCTAATTTTCAAGAGCTCCACAGCCGAGCGGTGACCATTTTAAATCTCTCCGGCCGTGGAGAATCCGGACCGGGGAGTCATCATGAAAATCACTGCGGTCGAACCGCTCGTGATGGGCACGAGCTGGCGGAACCTGGTCTTCATCAAGGTCCGCACGGACGAAGGGCTTGTGGGCGTCGGTGAATGCACGCTCCAGAACCGCGAAGAGGGCGTGCTCGGCTACCTCCAGGGAGCGGCGCGCCGTCACGTGATCGGCTCCGACCCGTTTAACATCGAGGACCTGTGGCTGCGGATGTACCGCAACGACTTCTGGCGGGGCGGCGTCATTGCGACCACGGTGATGAGCGGCATCGAGGTCGCCTGCTGGGACATCGTGGGCAAGGCGGTCGGCCAGCCGGTGTGGAGGATTCTCGGCGGGCGGTGCCACGAGAAGATCAAGGCCTACGCCAACGCCTGGTACACGGTGGAGCGCAAGCCCGCGGAGTTCGCGAAGCGCGTCAAGGTGGTGCTCGAGAAGGGCTACAAGGCGCTCAAGGTGGACCCCTTCGGGCCGGGCGCCTTGGAGCTATCGCGCGAAGAGAAGGTGCGGTCGGTCGAGCTGGTGGCCGCGATCCGGGACGCGGTGGGCCCCCATGTTGAAATTTTCGTCGAGATGCACGGGCGCTTCAGCGCCGCCACGGCGATTGATCTTGCGCGTATGCTCGAGCCCTACCATCCCGGCTGGATCGAGGAGCCTTGCCCGCCCGAGGATACTCCCTCGCTCAAGAAAGTGGCCGAGCACGTGAACTTGCCCGTGGCGGCGGGCGAGCGCTGCTTCACGCGCTACGGCGTCCGCGAAATCCTCGAGTCCGGCGCCATCGATATCCTTCAGACCGACCTGATCCACGCAGGGGGCCTGCTGGAGATGAAAAAAATCGCCGCCATGGCGGACGTCCGCTCGGTCCTGATGGCGCCGCACAATTCGAACGGACCTGTCTGCACGACAGCCAGCCTCCACTTCGATTTCTGCACGACCAATCTGAAGGTCCAGGAGTGCTTCGACGATTTTTCTGAGACCTGGGTCGTCGAAGCCGTTCCGGGGACGCCGCGGCCGCGCGACGGCTATTTCTATCCGCCTGAAAAGCCCGGCCTTGGCATCGAGCTGAACGATGACCTCATCAAAGAACATCCTTACAAGGAAGGCTTCTTCAACCTTTACGCGCCCGACTGGCACATGCGCCAGTTCGGCAAGACCTAGCGGAGATTTTTCGGCGACGCTCTACTCTTCTTCAGCCACCCTGGACGCGACCGCGGAAACGCTATGAAGTCATCCCGCAGAAGATTTGTCAAATCTGCGCTGGGAATGCCGCTCGCCGCAACGCTGGGCGGGCCCGGAGCCAGGATTTCGAGCGCGCTCTTCGCGCCCGAGGCGCAGGACCTCCTCCAAAGCCCGCGCTTCATCCGCTACGACTCGAGTTGTTTCACCATCAACGACCGCGACGCGTTTATCTTCAGCGCGGCGTTCCATTACCCGCGCTGTCCGAGGCCGCTCTGGCGGGACCGCATGTTGAAGCTCCAGCGCGCCGGCTTCAATACGATTGAGACCTGCGTCTTCTGGAACTACCACGAGCCCGAAGAGGGGCGCTCCGACCTGAGTGAATTTGAGGCGTTCGTCCAGCTCGCGGGGGAGATGGGCTTCTGGATGATCGTGCGCCCGGGCCCTTACATCTGCGCAGAGTGGGAGCGCGGCGGGTTTCCCAGGTGGGTCGCGGCGAAGCGCTTTCCCCTCCGCTCGAACCACCCCGAGAGCGTCAGGTCTGCGCTCTACCGCATGGCCCGGAACGCCGGCATCGACGTCCCGCTCATCACCTGCTGGACGAAGCCCGCGCGCGAAAACTCCGACCCGGACATGGCGCGCATCCTGGACACCTGCAACTTTTACCCGCGCTGGAACATCGCCAAAGAGGTCCCGCCCGCCCTTCAAAAGCTGCGCCAGGAAGAGCCGAAATCGCCCCTCAGCGTGACCGAACTCCAGGGCGGCTGGTTCAGCGAGTTCGGTGGGAAACTTTCGGTCGAGCAGGACGGAGTGAACGGGGCGCAACTTAACCTCTTGGCCAAGACGGTCATCGAGCACGGCGTCACCTATTTCAACTGCTACATGGGCTTCGGCGGGACGAATTTTGATTGGGCCGCGAAAACGCTGACCACCACTTACGACTATGCCGCGCCCATCCGCGAGCCCGGCGGCCTCTGGGAAAAGTACTACGCCGCGCGAGGTATTTGCCAGGCCCTCCGCATATTCGGCTCGGTGCTGACGCGGGCCCAGCGGCTCGAGGGCGTGACGCAGTCCACGAACGAGGCCGTCAGCGTTACCGAGCGCGCGAGCGGGCCGAGCGCCGTCATCTTCGTGCGCGAAAACTCGAACGCCGAGCAGCGTTTCAAGATGACGTTTCAAGACCCGGCCAGCCCCACCCACCGGGCGATTGCCGTGCCGCGCGAAGGCGAGCTCTCGATCGGGCCGCGCGAGATGAAGATGCTGCCGGTCCAGATCCCGATCCCGGGCGGCACGCTCCGTTACTCGACCGCGGAGGTGCTTGCCCACGGACTCCTGCTCGACCGGCACCTGCTGATCGTTTACGACGAGCCTGGGCGCCTGGTTGAAATCTCGCTCGCCTCCTCGAAAGAACCACGCGTCGAAGGCGACGCCCTCTACCAGTACTGGGACCCGGAATTTGAGTCTGTGATCATCGGGATTCGCCTCGAAAAAGAAGAAAAGTTCCTTCTGGTGAACGGCCACCTGCTGGTCGTCGCCGTCCCCCGCCACCGAGCGCTGCGTTCGTGGCCCGCCGAATTCTCTCCCGGCGTGGTGCCCGCGGTGGAGGAGACCCGGCCGATGCTCGTGACGTTCATCACGGACAGCGCCCTGCTCGCCTCGACGGGCTCTTCGCGGAAGAGGATTTGGGCAGACCTCGATTTCCTTCCGGGGGAGCACGACATTTCCGTGCTCCTCCCGCCTCTCGCGGGAAAATGTCGCGTGGACGGAGCGCTCGTGGACTTTGAGTATGAGCGCGCGTTGAGGCGCGCGCGCCTTCGCGCCACCACTCCCCCGCTGCCTTCCCAGACCGTCGTCATCCGCGACGTTCACGCCTGGGTTGAAAAGTTCGACCCGGGCCTCGGCCAGTGGCTTTCGAGCGCAGCGCGCCCGCTCGAAGAGCTAGGCCCTGTCCCGTATGGTTACGTCAAGTACCGCGCCGACTTCAGCTCCAACAGCCAGACCCGTATGCTCATCTCGACTTATGCTGACGATGCCAAGAAAGTCTTCCTCAACGGCAAGGTCGTCGCCGAAGCCTCCAATAGCGAGAAGCGCGTCGAATTTCCCCTCTCCGCTTACGCGCGGCCCGGAACAAACACGATTGAAATTTCCTACGAACTTTTCGGAAGCCCGAATTTTGGCGACAACCTCGGCGAGCTGAAAGGGGTCGAGTCCGCGCGGCTCAAGGGAGGGCCGGGCGGCGAGTCAGCCGTTGACGCCTGGCAGGTCCAGCGGTTCCCTGCGCCCGCGCGCGGCCGGGAGATCGATCCGGCATTTTCTCTGGAGCTTTCAAAGTCCGGCTGGACGAGCGCTTCCCTCGAAGGCTCTCCTCCGTCGAATGAACTCGTACCGGCATTCACCTGGTGCCGCGCTGAATTCAGTCTGGAAATGCCGCCCGAAGGCTGGTCGGTCCCCTGGAAGTTGACTCTTGAGGCAGGCCGCGACGCCTTGCTTTACATCAACGGAAAATTCGTGGGCCGCTACGTGACCGCCGGCCCGCAAAAGGACTTCTACCTTCCCGACCCCTACCTCCTCTTCGATCCCAAGCGAAAAAACGTCCTGCACGTCGCGCTCGCCTACACTGACGATCCGCGCCACATCCGCGCGCTCCGGGTGGCGCCTTACGACGAGTTCTCAACGAAGCGGACGCGGGTCGAATTTGAGTGGTAAATCGCGCTGCCGGACGCTTCTCCAGCCTTATTCAGCCGCCGTCGTTCCCGGATGCAAATGGATTACGAAAGCCAATGTCCTACGGCCGCGTGAATCAGTTCTACTTGCCAGCACCCTCCTTTCAATGCTATGGAGTAGCGCGCGGTCCGCATATCCAAAAGAGTCCTGCGCGGCCGGGTGGCGAAAAAACGCACCGGCGGAGCAAGCCGGCGACCTGACAGGTGTCCTGAGATGACCAGAGCGAGCCCAGCCCCATTCACCGGGCGCGGTCCTGCGCTGCCGCCCTTGCGGCGCACCATCAGCGTCGGCATCATCGGTCTCGGGACGGTGGGCACCGGGACCGTCAAGGTGCTCGTCGAACACCAGCGCGAACTCGAGCGGCGGCTCGGGTGGAAGCTTCAACTGAAGACGATTTGTTCGCGTTCGATCCACAAGCGCGACCTTTCCTGGCTGCGCCAGCCCGTCAACACCACACGGGACTGGAGGCAGGTGGTGGCCGACCCGAAGGTGGACATCGTGGTCGAGCTCGTGGACGAGCTCAGGACGGCCCGCGCTATCGCTAACGCGGCCCTCGGGGCGGGCAAGAACCTGGTGACGGCGAACAAGCAGCTCGTGGCCGAACACGGCGTCGAGCTGGTCGAGCGGAGCCAGGCGGCGGGAGTGAACCTTGGGATCGAAGCCTGCGTGGCGGGCGGCACGCCCGTCCTCCACGCCATTCGCGAAGGCCTGGCGGCAGAGAATTTCGTCGCCGTTTACGGCATCCTGAACGGAACGACGAACTACATCCTGACGGAAATGGAGCGGCGCGGGTGCGATTTCCGCGAGGCGCTCGCCGAAGCGCAGGAAAAGGGCTACGCCGAACCCGACCCCACCTTCGACGTCGAAGGCTACGACGCGCGCTATAAGGTCGCCATCCTCTCCATGCTTTGCTTCGGGCAGCCGGCGCGCGTCGCGGATATCCCGGTCGAAGGCATCACCCGGATCGACCGCGTGGACTTTGCTTACGCCCATCGCTTGAACCACACCATCCGTCTGATCGCCGCGGCGCGGCGACAGAAAGCGGACAGGCTGGAGATTTTCGTGCGGCCGATGATTATTTCTCAACGGGCTCAGTTGGCGAGCGTCCTCGGGGCTGCAAATGGAATTCTACTGGTGGGAAACAAGGGCGGTAACACGATGATTACGGGCCGGGGCGCAGGCGGCGAGGCCACGGCCGTCGCCGTGCTGTCCGATGTGGTAGAAATCGGGCGGGCCATGGCGGCGGGCGGCGGCAGCACCACGCCGCTCGGGTATACGACCTGGCACCCCGCGAGGTCCGCGCCCTGGGGCGAGAACGTCATCGCCGCTTACTTGCGGTTGGTCGTGCGGGACCAGCCGGGCATCCTCGCGCGCGTCTGCGCCGTCCTTGCGCGGCACCGTATCAACATCGATTCGGTGCTTCAGGAGCCCGGCCTGACGAAAAAGCACCTGCCTTTCGTGATGACGCTCGAGCCGATGCGCGAGAAACTCGTCCGCCGCGCCGTTTCCGACATCGCGCGCCTGCCATTCCTTGCTGCGCCGCCGCTCCTGCTGCCGTTCGCAGACCTCCCTTGACGGCCCTCGCACGCCCCAGTTTCAGGGCAGGCCGACGATGGGGAAATAGAGGCCCTTCAGTTCCCTTCGCCACCAGGCGCCCGTCGCGCGCTGCGTCTCGAAATCTGTGAAGTGATAGTTATAAACCATGGCGCGCACGTAACGCGGTGGAGCGTTCGGGAAGGGGTTCCTGGCCAGGAGCCCGAGGACTTCCGGCGAGCCTTGCAGCAGGCGCAGCATGAGGTTTGCGAACCACGGGTTCGCCTGATAGCCTCCCAGCGCCGCAAACCACATCTGCCAGTCGAGCCTCGGCTGGTGCGGCGCCACCCAGCGCGGGGGGCGGAAAACATCTCCCGGCTTGTAATCGAACTCGTAGGCCAGCCAGGTGTTCCCGTCACTGCTCCCCTCGATGACGATTTCAGGCCGCCAAGTCGTCATGACAGAAAACAGCCCGTACTGGTTGACGATGCGAACCGCGCGCAGGCCGTTCAGCGTCTGCCGGGCGCTTCTCCACAGGACTCTTTCGAAACGCAACCCGGGGAGTTCGGCGAGGTTTCCCGGTATCAGCACCAAGGCGAGAGCGGCGGCCGCGACGGCCCGCGGGCGCCATTCGGGTAACCCTCCGCCGGCCTCTTGGGATTGCCCGCGGAAGCGGCGGGGAAAGAGCCTTGAAACCTCCGCGTCGTCAAACAGCAGGAGGCAGAGGGCGATGGCGAGCAGATTGAAAAACGTGTAGTTCCCCGTTGCCGCAATGAGAAGCTGCAAAACGATCATGACCGCCGCCGCAAGAAACCTGAGGCGCCGCCGGGCGAAGATCAGGAACGGAACAACGAGCTCGACGAAGAACATGACCGCCACGGAAACTTTCTGATATTCCGGCGGAAGCTGGTGCAGCACCCAGCCGAAGGGCGTCGGCAGCGGCTGCGTTTCGTAGTGGTAATTGAGTGCCGTGAAATGGCGCCAGGTGGGATCGCCGCTCAGCAGCTTCGAAAGGCCGGAAGAAAACATCAGCCGGAAGAGCAGCAGGCGCAGGAGCCACAAGACGACCGGAGAGGGCTGGCGCTCGCGC
>QHZM01000146.1 GCA_003224665.1 Acidobacteriota bacterium | reverse complement strand
AGTAGGCTATAACCTAGCCTATCAAGACGACCCTCGATTTTTGTCAAGGGGAATTCTGCCTGGCGAGTAGGCTTGAGCAAGGCCGAGCGGCTGCTGCGGCCTTCCGCGCGGCCTCGGCTATTTGCTCTCGCCTCGTCCGTGGATGACGCGCATCAGCTCGATGCGCGTTCCGGAAGGGAGATTCTCGAGCGCCACAACTTTTTCCTGATCTCGATGCTTAATCTCAAAAACCGTCTTGCCCTGGGAGCCTTTCTCGGTGACCTTGGTGGCCAGGCTGCCGATTCGTTCCTGGTAAAAGCCCTTCACTTTCTCCAGGGGGTCGGGGGTCTCGAACTTCCCCACGATCACCCGGACGTCCTGTTGGTCGGGAAGGCCGAAATGAAGGGAGGCAGAATTGTCCTTCACCTCGCGAGCGCCGGGGTAAAGGGGCAGGCCGAGGCTGGTCTCGTCGACCTTTCTCTTATCCACTTCAAACGAACCCAGCCAAAACGAACCCACGGGGGTGCGGAGGGAGAATTCCTTCTTGCCGCCCGCGACCTCCTCGACCTGTATCTGAACGGAGCCCGAGAGAAAGCGCAACCCCGCCCAACCGGCAACCAGCGAGACGGTGACGATAAGAGCGAGAACCAGCAATACGATGGCGATCAGATGGCTGCCGGCGCGCGGAGGGGTGGGCAGAGCCGGTAAGGGGGGAGGCGGAGCGGTCGCGGACATGGGCTGGGCGGGTTAAATCTTTGCGTGGAAGACCAGCCCGACGGAGAACTCCAAGTTCTGGGCCGCCCCGCTCACCGGGAACACCGGCCCGCCGGTGGATGACAGTTGAGGCAGGCCATAGCGGGGCGTGCCGATGGTATGGTTGCGCAGGTCAAACCGCAGAGCCAGGAGCGGCAGGAAATTCCACTCCACCCCGGCGCCGAAGTTGACTCCGACTTTATTCGTCGAGTTGAGCACGGCCGTCTGGTCAGCGAAGCCCTGTGTGAAGGCCAGTTTCTTGGCATCGCTGGTCGGTCCAAAGCGGTCGAACTCGAGCCCGGCGGTAACGTACGGTTTGAGCTGGAACACCGAGACAGGGCCGTGGACGACGAAGCTGGCATTCAGCCTCTGGGCCCGGATGCCATAGCCGGTGGTATCCGTAGGCGTTGTACTCAGGTTGGTCACGCGGATGTTGTTGCGGCCCACGCCATAGGCGAGCTCGATTCCGACAATCCTCCAAGGCGTGTATTCGCCGCCAAAAGTCACTTTACCCCCGTTGGCGTAGTTCGACTGGAACTTGTCTCCGTTGATCGTAAAAAGCTTGTCGTTGAACAGGTACGATCCGCTCGCCTGAGCGAAGACCCGGACTCCCTGGGCGCGGACCGAATTAGCGAAGAGCAGCAAAGTGGCAAGCAAACAAGTGAACCGGACGAGTCTGAACTGGATCATTCTGGAAAGCCTCCCTGTTATCGGAAGTTGAGGAGAAAGGGAAAGTCGAGTCGGCAGGGTGAGGAATTGCGACCCTGATCTTCGTCGGACTCCTGATAGCGATCGAGAGCAGGTTCTTTGACCCACCCCAAGACCTCTTCCAGGCATCCTCCCTTTCAGTATAGACGCTGTGTCAAGTTCGGTGACTGCCCGCCAGCCATGACATCGCGGCGCCGTTGTTATCAATCCTCAAGCTCAATCACCTTGCCGGCACAAGCACCTTGACTTAGATGCAGGTCTTTATCGTTCGGGATGTCGGGCAAAAGCGGATTTAGGAGCGGCCAAGGAGTGGGGCGTGCCGGTCACTCGAGGGTGGACTTCCCAGCCACGCATCTGGGCGGGCTGTGGTCCGCACCTTAACGTTGCCAACCTGTAGGGCATGCATTAGCATGACCAGGATATGCACTCGAGCGGATGGGCAGCGAGCCAAACGGTCGTCTACTTGCTTTTTGCTGTGGCGGGGAGCTCGGCCCAGGGCCAGACTCCCAGGTGGGCGACCCAAGATGTCTCCCAGGCCGGGGAAAAAACTCCCGCAGCGGCTTCAGCGAAGGCGGATCTCACAAAGACATCAGACGAACTGTTTAAACAGGCAGCGGAGCTGATTGAGAAGGACCAATTCTCGGCCGCGGTTGAACGCCTCCGAAAGGCGGTGGCATTGACACCCAACCAGGCGAGGGTCCACCACTATCTCGGCTACGCTCTGTGGAAGCTTGGCCAGACGGGTCCGGCGACAACTGAATTTGAACGCGCGCTGCGACTTGAGCCCCAGAACACGTACACGCGATATTTTCTCGGCCGGATCGCCTATTCCCAGGATCGAGTGGACCAGGCGATCAAATTTTTCGAAAGTGTTCTCGCCACCGGCGAGCCGGTCTTCGACACCTATCAGCGGCTGGGACAGGCCTACCTGCGGAAGGGAGAGCCCGCCAAGGCACAAGACATGCTGCATCAGGCGCTGGAGCAGACACCTTGGGATGGCGCCATTCATTACCAGCTCGCTAAAATCTACCGGCAAACCGGGCGGCAAGAAGAGGCGCAACGAGAGCTCGAAACCGCGGAACGGTTGAAGCGTTCCGATCGGGCCTAGATCGAGAAATTGCTGCAGCTTTCCGAGGCCGTACACAACCATCAACTCGATCGGACGCTGACACTGCGGGAAGAGGTGCTTGGCCAACCTTCGAAAGACCCGGAAATACTCCTCTGGCTGGGGATTCTCCTCGGCCAGGGAAACCTCTATCAGGAAGCGCTCGAGCCCCTGCGGCTGGCAGTCGTCAAAGCTCCGACATCTTTTGAAGCGCATTACAACCTAGGATTGACCCTGGTGAGGCTGGGACAAACCCCGGAGGGGGAATCCAGCCTCAAGAAAGCGCTTAAACTCAGTCCCGGTTCATTCGAGGCCAACAGCATCCTGGCGGCGCTGTACGCGAACCAGACGCGCAACCAGGAAGCTATCAAGCGGCTTCGAGCGGCGAACCAGGTGCGACCCGGAAACCTGAAAGTTCTGGCGCTTCTCGGCCAGCAATACCTCGAAGGGCGCTACCTGGATGAGGCAATCCAAACTCTCCACAAGGCGGTCCGATTGAGTCCCGCTGATCCCAAACTGAGATATCTTCTGGTCGAAGCCTATGAGAAGAATCAGGAATTCGACAAGGCCCTGAGCGAGGCGCGTGAGGCCGTAAAACTCTTTCCTTCTGAAGCCCGCGCCCACTTCGAAGTAGGGCGGGAGACCGCAAACCTCGGTCAATACCAGGACGCCCGCGCCTATTTTGAACAGGCCATCCGGATCGATGCGTCCTTCGCGGAGGCGTATAACTCGCTGGGCGATGCGCAATCTCGTAAAGGCGAATACGAGGCTGCGCTCGAACAATTTCAGAAGGCAAAAAATCTTGAGCCGCAGAACCTCGCGGCTCTGCGGGGCATTGGTCACAACCTGATTCTCTTGAAGCGATACCAGCAAGCCCTAAGTGAATTGGAGCGCGCGGTCCAAGTTCATCCCGACGATGCCCAACTATTTTTTGAATTGTCGCAAGCCCACGCCCGGTTGGGGAACCGGGAGAAAGCCTCGGACGCCGTTGCGACTTTCCAGCGGCTTCGCGCCAAAGAGTCCGAAAAACAAGACTTTGAACGGAAGCGTCATTATGAGGCTGGAACCGCCGCAGCCGTCCCCCAGCCGTAGCTCATGACATTTTCCTGCAAACTCCGAATGGCTTAGTGGAAATTTTTCCTCCGCGAAGTCTCCGGGGAGGTCCCTGTTATGAGTCCGCGAAGACCTGAAATCTCGCGAAGGAGGTCGCTCGCCCAATTATTCGCCCTCTTGATGTCGCCGATCCGCAGCCGCTCTTTCTCCGCGGGCCCGGCCTTAGAAAACTTCGGACAGCCAGGCCCCGCATGGCCGAGGCGATCACCTTCCAGGCCTAAGATAACGTTCCGCAACGTAGCGCAGGAAGCCGGCATTATCCCTGCGCTGGTATGTGGAACTCCGGAGAAGAAATACATTCTCGAGGTCAACGGAACCGGGTGCGTCTGGTTCGATTACAACAACGACGGGTACGCGGACCTCTACATCGTCAACGGCTCGACGATGGCCAATCTGCTTAATCCCGGCCGTTCCGAACAGCCGCACAATTATCTGTTCAGGAACAACGGTGACGGGACCTTCACCGATGTGACGGAGCGGGCTGGGGTGCCGGGGGCTGGTTGGGGCAATGGCGCGCTCGCCGCGGATTTTGATAACGATGGAAACGTGGACCTGCTGGTTACAAACTTCGGCCCGAATATCCTCTACAGGAACAACGGCGACGGGACCTTCACCGACGTCACGGCGAAGGCCGGGGTTGGGGGAGGAAATGTCTGGCACACCGGAGCGTCTTTCGGCGACTATGATAACGACGGTTATTTGGACCTCTACGTCTGCGGGTACGTCGACTTCGACATCCACCATCCTCCCGACCCCCGCCAGCTTTACTGCACCTATCGCGGCAAACCGATCATGGCTTGCGGTCCACGCGGGCTCAAAGGGGCACCGGACAAGCTTTATCACAATAACGGCGATGGCACGTTCACTGATGTGACCGACCGTGCGGGGGTCACGGATAAAAATCTGTATTACGGATTCTCAGCGGTCATTGAGGATTTCGACGGCGACGGCCGGCCGGACATCGTCGTGTTGAACGATTCCAACCCCAACTATTTTTACCGCAACAAGGGAGACGGCACGTTCGAGGAAGTCGGGGCCAGCGTGGGCATCGCCTATAACGGCGAAGGCGTCGAACAGGCGGCCATGGGCCTTGCGATCGGCGATATGGACAACGATGGCTGGATGGATCTTTTCATCACCACCTTCGCCGACGATAATTACACCCTGTTCCACAACGAAGGCAAAGGCGTCTTCACCGATATCTCGTACCCTGCGGGTGTGGCCGAGCCTTCCATTCCCCTCCTCGGCTGGGCAACATTCTTCATGGACTACAACAACGACGGGTGGAAGGACGTTCTCACCGTCAACGGGCACGTCTACCCGGAAGTGGACCGCCTCTTCAAGGACGCCAACTACCGCCAGCCTCTTCTGCTTTTTGAGAACTCAGGCAATGGGAAATTTCGGGAAGTCAGCCGGGAGGTGGGCCTCGCTGAGCTTCGCCTGCCGGGCCGTGGCGGCGCCTATTGCGACTACGACAACGACGGCGCTTTAGACGTCTGCATCATCAATGTCGACGATCGGCCGGTGCTGCTGCGCAACGAAGGCGGCAATCAAGCCGGGAATTGGCTTCAGGTGAAAATAGTAGGCACGAAAAGCAATCGAGACGGGATTGGAGCGCTGGTCAAAGTGGTGGCAGGCGGCCTCACTCAGTACGACCGCGTCCGAGCCGGCGGAAACTTTCTTTCGGGCAACGATATGAGATTACACTTCGGGCTGGCGGAACACGAGGAAGTCGAGTCGGTTGAAGTTCGCTGGCCCAGCGGAACCGAAGATCGAGTGGCTCGCCTTCGCGCCAATCAGCTCTTGGTCATCCAGGAAGGCAAGGGGCAGATCGACTCTTCTTACCGCGCTGCTGCCGCCAAGCGCGG
>QHZM01000145.1 GCA_003224665.1 Acidobacteriota bacterium | reverse complement strand
CGACCTGTTGCAAGGCCTCGTCCAGGGTGTGGGTGCCGGCGAGCAAAGTGCTGAGACCTTTCTCATCCGACAGGCCCAAAGCCGGACCAATTCGGGGCTTGCGCAGATCCGAATCAATAATCACGACACGGTTGCCCCGCTGCGCTAGCGCCACGGCCAGGTTGAGCGAAGTGCAACTCTTGCCTTCTTTGGGATGAGCGCTGGTCACGAGCAACGCCTGTGGCGGTTGCGGGGCGGCGGACAGCAGGATGGAAGTTCGGAGGGACCGGTAGGACTCAGCCAGCGCTGACCCAGGCTGCCTCAAGACCGCCAGTTCCGCCACCTCGTCCGGGGCGGAGTCCCTTTCACGGCGAATCCTCAGCCAGTTCAAGCGACCCGGTGGGGCGAGAGCCGGCGGAATAACAGCCAGGGCAGGAGTGGCAAGAAAAGCCTCCAGGTCCTCGGGCGTCTTGATGGAATCGTCCAGACCTTCTTTGATAAAGGCAATGACGATCCCCAGGATCAGGCCGCCCACCATGCCCAGCAGGATGTTCAAAAGTTTTTTAGGCCGCACCGGAAGGCTCGGGGGCAGGGCTGAGTCCACGATGTGAATGTTGGTAGCCCTCAAGCCCGCCGAGACCGTGGCATCTTTCAGGCGCTGCAGGAGGTTCTCATAGAGCTGCTGGTTGGTCTCAAATTCGCGCTTCAGGATGTTGTGCTGGATCAACAGTTGATTGAGCGTTCCGATTTCCGACTTTTCTCGATATACCGCCCCCGAAAGGAGCTTCTCCCGGCCCAGCGCCGCGACATAGTCGTTATGAATGCGGCCAACAATGCGCTTGCGTTCGCGGTCGATGATGGCCAGGATTTCGTTCACCTGGCTTCGAAGGCGCATCACTTTGGGGAAATTGGGTCCGTACTGGCCCAGAGCGTCGATGTACTGTCCATTCAGATCGGCGTATTTTTCCTCCAGGCGCTGCAGGAGGTCGTTTTGCGCGATGAAGGCCACCTGGGTCTCGTTGGACTTGACCAGCTCATGGAGCGATTCCTTCTGCATCCGGTCGCTCTGCGCGTTGGTCAGGTCGCGACTTAAATCGGCCAGCCTTTGCTCCACCACGTTCTGCTTTTCGCTGACGTTGACAATGGCATGCTCTCTTTCGTAGTCCACCAGCGCCTGCTGGGAATTCTCAACCTTGGCCTTTAACTCGTCGAGTTGCTGCTCCATCCAGCCGGAGGCCTGTCGAGTGGCGTCGTATCTCTTATGGAAATTGTATTCGGTGTAGTTGCTGACGAGCGCGTTGGCCACCTGGACGGCGAGCTTCGGATCGGTGCTGTCGAAACTGATCTCAATCAGGCGGCTGTCCCTGACGAGTTCCACTTGAAGCCGCGCCTTGAACTCGCTGATCAAGCGGGTCGGCGCCGCGGCTGCGGAGCCCGCGAGTTGCTGTTCACGGCGAAAGTCGGGAGGGGCAAAATCGGGGTTTTCCGCCAGGCCGAGTTGCTGGATGGTCCGCCAGGCGAGATTATCGCTTTCCAGCACTTTGACCTGCGTTCTCAAAAACGACTGGTCGCTGGGGAAACTTCGGTCGAGATCATTGAGGGATTGGATCTGGGGCGCCTCAGCCTCGACTTCGACACGAGCCGTGGCCTGGTAGACCGGCCGCATCTTGAACGAAGCGATGGCGACCAGTACCGTAATGACGAAGGCGACGGTGAGGATGGTCCCCAGATGTTTGACCAGCACCTGCCAGTAGGCTCGGAGCTCGGAATAGCTCGGAGCACCCTGCGGCTCGAGGTTCACGACTGAATAAGGCGAGTGGTTCACTCGCACGGGCGAAGCGGGTTCCAGCGGAACTAATTCTTGGTGTTTGAGCACGTCGGTATCCTCGAACTCCTCGGCTTGAGGTCGGCAAAAACCTCGGCTTGGCCCACCCCTATCGCCGCCAGATGATGACCCCGGTGGCGATCTGAATGGCTGCTTCGGCCCCGCGTCGCATGGCCCGCTTGCTCGAACTGTCGGGGACAAACAGGATGTCGTCGGCCTTGACAGGCTGGTCGGGAGCCCGGCCGGCGAGAATCCTTTGCAGGTTCAACGCAATCTCTTCTCGCCCCTCAGGCATCCGAGTATTTTTGCGGAGGATCATTGCTTTGTTTCTGATCGCCGTCGGCTTCAGGTCTTCGGCGAGAGCCAGAGCTTTCAAGACCGTCATCTCCTCCCGGTCGTTTTTCAGCGTAAATCCACCCGGACGATTGACCGCCCCAACCACATAAAAGACCCCTGCGCGCTGTACCGTCACTCGATCGCCCGGGTACAAATCGAGGTTAAGTTCGGAATCGCCCGTCTCGAGGAGCCGCTTCAAGTCTGCCGTAACAACCCGGGGAGGTTCAGTCTCGTCTCGTCTCCCCCGGCTCAGCACCCGCATCGCGAGGTCCCCGCGAGTAATGACCGCCGTCGTGCCCGCCTCGTCGGCAAGCCCTCCCGCCTGGGAAATCACGTCCAGAAGAGTGGTCCGACCAGAAAACGGATAAAGCTGGGGTCGACTGACGGCGCCGGTAACGGCCACGCAACGAAGCCGAGACTCCTTGATCGCCACCGTCACCTGAGGGTTGGTCACCATGCCCGCGGCCCGCAACCTTTCGCCGATGGCCTGAGCGAGCTGGGCCGGCACCAGGCCCGTGGCAGGAATTGGGTCGTTGAGCAAGGGCACGGTAATCGAGCCGCCGGGACTTACTCGATACTCGCGCGAAATTTCGGCCACATCCACGACGTAAACTTCAAGCAGGTCGTCGGGGCTGATGAAGTCCTCTTTCGCGGTCACCTCGAAGTTGGGAACTGGCTTAAGGACACCAGCATCCGGGCGGGTGGAATTTTCCTGCCTGGCAGAGGGAGCGTCCTGGCCCCGCAGAAGCGCAAACATCCCGAATGCTGCGACGGCGAGGAGAGCGTGAAGGGCGACCGATAAATTTCGTCCCAGGGCGGGCGGCGGGGGGCTGCCGGAGCAGTTGGTTTTACGGGCTAACATCTTTTCCTCCCCCATCGCGCAAGCCTGGCCGGCGACTACCCCCGGTTCAAACGAATGGGGATCTCTTGGGGCGTGGCGAGCGTACGACTCCTGTTCCCGACACCTCGCGCTCGGAGGCGGGCCGCGTTTACTGCTCGGACGGCGCCCGCGCCCGCGGGAATCCTCTCCCGCGGTCTACCCGCTAGGGTCAACCTGAAAATCACCTCGCGAGTCGGCCCATTGCGTCAGTCAATGGGGGCTCGGCACGGGACCTGGATTCTCCGACCGAGTCAAGCTCAGCCTTTCCCGCAACCGCTATGCGGTCTGCCGCACATTCGTCAAATCTTCCAGGTCCCTTCGCAAAAACCGGCCCCCGCGTCGAAATCGGACGGCGATTTCATACGGTCGCTTTTCCCCCACTCGCATTACCGTCCCTTCAAATCGGACGGTCGTGACGCTCTCATTCAAGTCGCGGAAGTGAATCTGGAGGACCACACTGGAGCCGATTTCTAGCGGGCGACTCAAATAGAAACGGGCTCCCCGAACCGCGACATCATGCAGGCGGCCCTGCCCGACCGCTTGGCCGTTCCCCTTGCGCCGGAGTCCGACGGTCACGGGACAGTCGATCTCAAATCTCTTCGCTCGGCGTTTTTCGCCGGGTCGATTCGCGCTCATGGAAGGAGTTGGGGCGACGCCTCCTTGGAGATTCTTAATAAAGTGGCCCTCTCACGGCAATCGGGCAAACAGGTGATTTTCGTTGAGCTTAAGGTATGCTGAAGAGAGCCGATTCGCCACCAGATGGGTTAGTCGGCATTATGCCGGATTGCGAGGTATCGTACCCAATGGCTTAGGAAGCTGGGAACGCCTCTCCGGTCCGACCGCTTGGTCGAGGCGAGAATTTTGGGTTTGCGGGCTAACGGTGGGCTGCTGGCTAGAGCCGACGGGACGACTTCTAAGAGATGAGAGCGCTGCCCATCTGATCTGCCTCAACTCGCGTCAGCCTTCACGCTTCCGAGGCTTCGTGCTGTGGCCCGTCCTGGGGGCGGGGCGCTCAGGATCTTGTCGCCAGCCTGTTTTGCCTGATGGAAATAATATAAGGCAGCGCCTAACCTGTTCCCTACCTGGAGCTTCTTGTATATGGCGTAGAGGTGCGTCTTTACAGTGTTATCGGATATGCAGAGGCGGCTTGAAATCTCCTTATTTCTGAAACCGTTTGCAACAAGTCCAAGAATCTCCCATTCTCTCCGCGTAAGTTCTTTGGATTCTGCCTCCTCCGGCTGCCGCCATCGCATGAATTCCCCGATGATGCGGGTGGCCATTCGATGGCTCGCCCAGATCTCGCCTTGAGAGACAGCCTTCAGAGCCTTCAGAAGGATTTGCGGATCGGCCCTTTTAGTGACGCACCCTTGCACCCCGGCTTTAATTGCTCGCAGCTGGAAGTCCTCGTCCAGTTCTTCCGTCAAGAGTATGAATTTCGTATCCGGGATGTGCTTCTGAATTCTGGATACTGCTTCGAAATCGCTGGCCAGGCTAGCCGAATCTAAGAGAAGAATTTCCGGTCGGACCTTCTTCCGTGTGAGCACGTACGGACTGATTACCCCTAGCTTCATGCTCCCGTTCCACATTGACGCCAACCCGCGTTGGGAAATTAAGAAGTGGGCGAATCTAAACTGGATTAGCCCCAAACTCGCCAATCCTAGCCACCAAACGGGCGGGACTAGAACATCAAAACGCGGAGACAGGCCCCACGTTATAACTCTTTCCTTGAAAAGTCAACATTCAAAAGGAGAAACAACCGCGAAGTGGCGAGGAGCGAAGGAACCGGCGGGCGCCTGATTGCTGATACCTGCCTCACTCCCCAGGCGGCCAATAACTTGCTGTTGGGCCTGAGGATCTCCCATGCCACGGTGGAAAATATAGGACTTAGGGCTCAGAAGCATGCGCGATGCCTTCGCCGGAACTCGAGACCTGGGACGTGCTCGCACAAGTGCATGGCGTTGCTGCCTTGTGACGAGAGGCTCATACCGATGGGTGAGGTCCAACTCATCCTGCCGTGCGCACCGACGGGAAGTATTATGTCTCCAAATGGACCCCCGAAAAAGGATGTTCAAAAGTCTGAGGCATGACTGAGAAGATCCCGCATGGAAATCTTCGATTCGCCGAGGGTCCGAAACTTAGGTTTTGGTCACGGCCCTCGGTGAGGTTTAGACTGTCCCGCGAGTCTACGGGTTACGTACGTGGCATGTCAAAGGCGAAAGTTGCTCGCGCGGGGTATGGCACCGTCTTTCGTTGCGATCGACTTGGCTTGCAGGCTGAGCGAATGGCCTTTTCACATCCCAGCGATGAGGACTTGGTATTCGGATGCAGGCCGGTGCGGCTCAAAAATCGATTCGGGAAAAAGCTGAATGCCTAAACTGTCGAGACTGCGCGACTGGACTCTACTGCTTGGCTGCAATCTCATCTGGGCAAGCCAATTCGTCATGGTCAAGCTGGTGCAAGCCCAAATGGGGCCCGTGTTCGCGACCTTTTTGCCAATAAGCTTGGCCACCCTCCTGCTGATCCCCATCGTCCGGCGCGAGCGGCAGAGGGGCCCCGCGGGAGGCAGGAGCCGTCTACCGGGGCGCGATATCCTGGAGTTCATCCTGATTGGCGCGTTGGGTCAGGTCGTCGCTCAACTGTTCATCACCTGGGGCGTTCGATTGTCGAATGCCTCGAATGCAGGCCTTCTGATGCTTACCCTTCCTATCTCCACCGCCGTCATGGCTCGGATCTTCCTCGGCGAGCGCATGACAAACTTGCGTTGGGCGAGCTTCGCCTTGGCTTTGGTCGGCGTTCTGCAATGTTCGGGAATCAACTGGAAAGAGTTGAAGTTCGCCAGCAGCGGCTTCCTGCAGGGGACTCTGATGAACTTTTTGAGCGTGAACGCAAGGCTTCCACAACCTGCTCAATTTTGATCTCCCCGTCTGGCTGGGCCTTGCCATTCTTGCCCTTTTCCAATACTTCCTTTCGATGGTGATTTTTCTGAACGTCTTGACGCGGTTGGACGCGACGCAAGCGGGGCTGTCGAATTACATGATTCCCTTCTTTGGGGTGCTGTTGGCTGCTGTTTACGGCGAGCGACTCACGAAGTCCATGGTCGCTGGCGGAATCCTCGTCCTTGTCAGCACTTTGATGGTCACCGTCTATGAGGAGAGGCAGAGGGGCCCGGCCCCAAGCAGCCTCCCGGCCACGGGCAAATAAGCATCCCAGGACTAACCCTGCGGAGCGAGCCCGGAGCCAAAGCCACCATCCACGACGACAGCCGATCCGGTCATGAAAGAAGCATCCTCGCTCGCGAGAAAGACTGCCACGCGGCCGACCTCCTCCGGCCTCCCGATTCGCCACAGGGCGTGGAGCTTTCCTGCAGTCTGGCGGGCGCCTGCTGGATCTGGTTGGGCCTCAAAATAACTCCAGGCCAGCCCGGAATCGATGTAGCCCGGACAGATGCAGTTGACGCGGATCCCTTCCTTGCCGTGATCAATCGCCATGGCCTTGGTCAGCGCAATAATCGCGCCTTTGGTAGCGCAGTAGCCGGCGCACATGGGTTCGACAAAATATCCGTTGACCGAGGCCATGTTGATGATGCAGCCGCCGGTCTTCCGCAAATGAGGAAGAAAAAACTTCGAGCAGAGGAAGACGCCTCCCAGGTTCACCGCCATTTCGCGGTTCCACTCTTCTACGGTCGTGTCCTCTACCGTCTTGTTGATTTGAATTGCGGCGTTGCTGAAGAGCACATGGACGCGCGAAAAGGCGTTGAGCGTTTCCTTTACGAGGTTCCGGACGGAATCCGGGTCTGCGACGTCGGTCTTCACGGCGCACGCTTCCCCGCCGGCCGTCTTGATTTGTCTTACCGTTTTTGCCGCGCCAGCCTCGTTGATGTCCGCCACCACGACCTGCGCGCCTTCCTTCGCGAATTCCAGGGCAGAAGCCCGGCCAATTCCTGACCCGGCCCCCGTAATCACTGTAACGCGGCCCTTAAGTTTCATCGAACCTCCTTTCCCTGTTGGAACAAGAAGTCGCGAGTCCTAATTCGAAGAGTTCTCTCCAAATTTTTTCCTGGACCTTTGGATGAATGAGGAGGCACCGTCGTGGAGGTGTCGTCGAGCGATGTGGTCCGGGACGCTGAGCGCAGGCTGGAGCCGGGCTGCCAGGACGGACCGGGAGTCCGGCTCGAAGAGCCACTCCGGCGAGAGATCATGAGGACGTTTGACAATTCATCCTGTGATGGAAATTTCACGAGAGGTCGCGTGCTTGACCCTCACGACGTAATCGCCGCCGGGGAGAGGCCGAACCGTATAGCCCTGCTCGGTGAGGTCATTCCGCTCGACCATCGCCGTCGTGCCTGACGCTACTCGGGCGGGCTTGAAATTGAGGTGAAGGACCTCCGTTGCGGCCGGGTCGAAAGTCGCATACGCAACGCTTCGAGCGCCATAAGTGATTTTCTGGACGATCGAAGTTGAGCGGAGGAGGTGATTTTCGCCTTGCGGAGCGAATTCCGGCAGGGCCCCCATCGCCCAATTGAAATGGCGAAGGTAGTCGCCGTAGCCGTCGCTGAACCAGTAAGGGTCGCCGAACCCGCGGCCGCAGCAAGAAACTTTGCCGTCATCGCCCGCGAAGTACGTCGAGTAATTCAGCGAGCGGAAGGCGTCCTCGCGGGCCTGGCCGTCCCCTGTGAGTTCAAAGTACATGGCGTTGATCGCAGCCCAGCGCGAGGTGTCACTCCCGAGACCCGACCGCGAGCAACAACCCCCGCCGCCCGGGGGCCCCTGTTCGTCAATCCCCCATGCTCCGAAGTAGGGGCCGCGGCCGAATCGCTGTCGAACCCAGTCGATGATGTGTCCCACATGATTCATCCACGCCGGGTCCGCCGCGGAGGGGGACTCGCGCGAGAGAATGTAGTACGCGGTCATGGTCGGTGTCGTCTGGTTTACGTTTTCAGTACTCTTGGGCACGTCTTCGAAGTATCCGCTCCATTTGTCCCGGGCCCGGCTGCCCGGATTGAGCGAATGTTCGAGCATCCATTTCCAGGCTGTGTCACGCGCCTTTTTGAAGTCCGCCACGTCGCCCGCCTGAAGGCGAATCAGTTCATCGAAAAG
>QHZM01000144.1 GCA_003224665.1 Acidobacteriota bacterium | reverse complement strand
TACTGCCCGGACGAGGCGGGCCTGATTTTTGAGTTGCACTTGGGCCGGCGAAGGGTTTCGAGCGACGATGAAACTGAAGTGCGACCCGACCCCGCACGCCAGAAGCGGACCGCGCGACGATGGGTCCTGCCCTGCATCGAGGATATCGACGATGCCGCGGAGGGCGGCGAGTGGAGGAGCGCTAAGGTCGTAGGCAAGCAGATTCAACTCTACCCGCGCCGCGTGCCTCTGCCCACGCGAGAGGTCCTCTCTGTGAAGCGCATTGTCATGGCAGAAGTCGTCCGCCCAGCCAACGTGGCGATCTCGATGCGTCTGCGGCCATACCTGACGGACGGACACCAGAAGCGCCGGAGCAACCCGTTCGCCGCTCCGGCTTACATCGTGACGGACATTGTCTCACCGATTGGTCAGAAGCTCACTTTCACTCCGACCCTGGGCAATGTCACTTGGTATTTCCGCGGGGAGAAAATTTTTGAGGGCAGCGGCTGGAGGCCTTGGGTTCAGACCGATCCGCCTGTCGGCATCGATCTGAGGAAGGGGCTGAATCGACTTGTCGGCCTGCACGATCGGACCAACCATTTTGAAGACATCAATCTGGCGGGCTTCGCCGCGCAGCCCGTCGAGTTTACGAACCCTTTTGGCAGGGGGGCATTCCAGGTCGTGCGGGTCCGGGAGGCGAAGGACTTGGTCGAAGGCCCGACGATGGAAAAGATTGACTGGGACGCTCTCCGGCCGGCCATGGGCGAGATGGACCCGTCGGATTCAATGCCCTTCGGCAACCCCTACGATTTGGTCTACGGCGCGCGGCAGGTCGGCCGTGACCAACCAGCCTTGAAGAATGCGTGGGCCGGATCCTCCTCAGAACCACTGGTGATTCCCCCTGCCCCCGCCGGTTTGGCCACTCGCGTGATTGTCGACCTCGGCGTGCTGCACAACGGCTGGCTGGCCTTTGACGCGGAGGGGAGGAAGGGTAGCCTCCTCATCTTGGCTATGTTTGAAGGCCTCGAGCCGGGTCCACCGATCCGCGTCCAATGGCCCGGCGGATGTAACAACGCCCTCGCTTATCGGCTCCGCGACGGGCAGCAGTCCTTCGAAAGTTTCTTCCCCTACGGCGTTCGCTACATCGCCATCCAGCACACGGGCGATCATCACGTCCGTTTGGGCAACCTGCGCGCGTTTACGGCCAACTGCGGCTCCGCACGACAGGCTTCTCTCCTGGTGGATGACGAGCTCCTCAATTCCATCTATCGCATCTGCACACAGTCGGTCATCTCCGGCGTCAATGACACCTTCACCGATTGCCCGACCTTCGAGCAGGTCAACTGGAATTTTGACAACCGCGCCGCTGCCATAGCCGACGCCGCGACCTGCGCCAACTACGCAGTGACGCGGAATAGTATCGAACTGTTTGACGAAGATCCGCGGTTCAGGGGGCTGGTCCGTAGCCAGTACCCCAGCACCTGGGAATCCCAGATCCCTATGTGGGCGTTTCACTGGATCATGTGGTGCCGCGACTACTACTGGCAAACGGCCGACATGGGTTTCGCCCAGCGGATCATGCCGCGGGTGGCTGCAGGGATCAGAGAGGGACTGGACAAAATCGGCTCCCGCGGACTGCTAGAGTGGCCTGGCACCTGGCACTTCATCGAGTGGGGAAACGGGCGCGATGACGACCACGACGTCATGAGCGCGGAACAGTCCGGTTTCGTCGGCGCGCTGGTGGAGGGGGCTTGAGCAGCTGCAGACTGTGCCCACGCCGGAGATTCGCGCCAAGGCCGCGGAACTAACGAAGAATGCCAAGACCGACGCGGAGAAGGAGCAGGCCGTCTACAACTATGTCTCCTCAAACTTCCGCTACATCAGCATTTCCTTTGGGATCGGGCGCTACCAGCCGCACGCTGCCGCCGAGGTGCTGAAGAACGCATACGGTGATTGCAAGGACAAGCACACGCTGCTCGCCTCGCTGCTTCAAGCCGTAGGGCTCAATGCCTACCCGGTACTCATCAATGCCACGCGCAAGATCGATCCCGACGTGTGCTCGCCCGGCCAGTTCGATCACGTCATAATCGCCGTGCCGCAGGGCGACAGCCTGCTGTGGCTCGACACTACCCCGGAGGTCGCGCCCTTCGGCTTTTTGCTGGTCAATCTGCGGGACAAGCAGGCCTTGGTGATTCCTCCGGAAAAGGCCGTTCGCCGGGCGCCGCAGACCCAGTGGAAGGATCTGGTGCAGAACCTGTCCTACGCGCAAGGTTACGGCGGCACCGTCAGCAACGTTGCCGCCGCCGCGCCGGAAGCCACCGACGAACCCTTCCTCTTCTCCTACGACTACACCCGGAAAGATTACCCTGAATGGTCGCGCAAGCGGATCACTGCACCACTGCCCGAGTTTGACCTCCCGGAACCAAGCGACGACGCGGCAAGCGCAGCCAAGCCGATTTTTCTGGGAGTACCGGGAGAGTTACATTACCAGTCGAACATGGAAATCCCCAAAGGATTTGCGCCGCTATTGCTCCGGCAGGTAGACTTAAGCCGCGACTTTGCGGAATACCATTCGGCGTACACCTTCAATGCTGGCATCTGGACGACTGACCTCCGCTTGACCATCAGGGCTCGCGAAGTGCCCGTTTCCCAAAAGGAAGATTACCGCTCGTTCCAGAAAACCGTGAGCGAGGGCCGCAATCTCTACACCAATCTGATCCCAGGGTCCTACGCCCCCCTCATGCCCGCGCCCAGTCCCGAGGCCCAGAAAGTGTTCGAGGACGCGACAGAGGCTTCTAATAGGGGCGATTTCCGACTGGCGCTGGAATTATGTGAACGCGCCCTGAAGCTGGATCCCACAAATACGGACGGTTGGTACTCAGTGGCCTCGTTGCGGATCAGGCTGAACCAACTCGACGAGGCATTGACGGCACTTCGCAAGGTCATTGAACTTGATCCCAAAGACCCCATGGCATACAAGACTCTGGTCGCTGGTCTCGTGCATCTGCACCGTCAGGAGGAAGCGGTGCAGGTTTGGCGGGATCTGCTGAAGCAGTATCCGAACGACGGGGAGGCACACGCCCACCTCGGGAACGTGCTCCTGCAGGCCAAGCGCTATCGCGAGGCCATCCCCGAAATTTCAGCGGGCCTCACAAACGGCCAACAGACCGCCACAAACCAGATGCAACTGGCGCAGGCCTATCTGGGAGTGGGCGACAACGACGAGGCGGTGGCTGCGTGCAAGAAAGCCGTTGAGTTGAATCCCAAGCCCGACACCTGGAATGCCGCGGCTTATGTTCTCGCCGACCATAACCTCGATCTCGCCGAGGCACAGGAGTACGCGGAAAACGCCGTTCAGGCTCACGAGCGAGAGGCTGCCGGTCTTCAGCTGGATTCCCCAGGAGAGAGCAGCCTAAGGCTCATGGACCAACTGGTCGTAGAGTGGGGCACGGTCGGTTGGGTATACTTCCGGCAAGGAAATTTGGAAAAGGCGGAGAAGTATCTCCGTGCTGCCTGGGTTATGTCGCAAAGAGCGGTGATTGGGGATCATCTGGGCCAGGTCTATGAAAAACTGGGCAGGCGAGAGGCGGCCATGCACATGTATGCCTGCGCGCTGGGCGTCGCGGAAACGGCAGAGGAAACACGCGAGCGCTTGTCCAACCTTGTCAAAGACGAAGTCCAGATTCGCACCCTAGTCCTCGACGCACGTACAGAGCTTTCCCGCGTGCGGACAGTCCAGCTAGGCAAGCTCGTGCCGAAATTCGCGAGTGGGGAATTCATAGTGCTCTTTGCGCCTGGATCGAAAGTGGAGGGCGTACGGTTCCGGGGCGGAGATGAAGCTTTGCGCTCGGCAACCCAGGCCCTCGCTTGCGCGAAATTCGACCTCCCGTTTCCCGACGACGCACCGACCAAGCTCGTGCGCAAGGGCAGGCTCGTCTGCTCGGAATATAGCGGCTGCGATTTTGCCTTTGATCCGGTGGGCTCCGTGCCGTCTGTCGTGTCGAGCCCCTCTCCCACAAACTGAACGCAACCTCATGAATCGCGACTGGCGAAGATGACGATTTCGCGCAGCGAAATTCCCGTAAGGGTCCAGAGGTGATCCGTGATGCCTCAGTCCAGTGCCGGAGCGTCCTGCTGGAGTCGGCCAAAGCGGATTGCCCAGACAGGAGGGACCCGGAACATGACTTGGGAGAAAGGCTTCTGCCGAACTCCAAGGGTCCCGAGACTCGATTGACTAGAGCGAGGCGTAACCAGGCGTCTCGCCCCGCTTACGCCGATACTCCTAACCACCTTTGGCACGGTCCCCCTCGTTGCCGGTATTGCTCAGCGGCTTCAAGTGTCGGCCGCCATTGGGGCATTTCTCGTCGGCATCGCCGTGTCGGGCCCAATGGCGGGGCAAACACATCGGCTTGTTGCTCCCCTTCGTGATCTTTTTGCCGCGACGTTTTTCTTCTTCTTTGGGCTTCAGATCGACCCGGCGACCTTACCGCGAGCGCTGCCGTTTGCTGTTGGATTGGGGGTCGTCACCACACTGACAAAAACGCTGACAGGCTACTGGGCAGTTCGACGAGCTGGGGTGGACCGGCGAGGACGCGTACGGGCAGGGATGGCCTTCGTGGCGGGGCGTGCGGCGCGGACCGCGGGTACCCGCAAGGCAATCGATTCGCTGCTCGTCCTTCCGTTCTCAAACGCCAGCGGTGACCCCGAAAGCGAATATCTGAGCGAAGGGATCGCCGAGAGCCTGATCAACGTGCTTTCCCAACTGCCCAACCTGCGGGTGATCCCGCGCACCACGGCCCTCCGCTTCAAGGGCCGGGAAGGAGATCCGCAATCTGCCGCGCGAGAACTAAACGTCCGCGCCGTGCTGACAGGCAAAGTCCTTCACCGCGGCGACAGCCTGGTTGTCCAGACCGACCTGGTCGATGTCCTTAACGACGCCCAGCTCTGGGGCGGCAAATACAACAGGCAAATGGCCGATATTTTCGCGGTCCAGGACGACATCGCAAACGAAATCTCTGAGAAGTTGCGCCTGCAATTGGGAGTGAAGAAAAAGAAGCAACTCACAAAACACTACACCCAAAATACCGAGGCACACAAGCTTTACCTCAGGGGTTGTTATTATTGGAACAAGTTGGAGCCAGAGGCGCTACGGAAGAGTATTAAGTGCTTTGAGGAAGCGATCAAAGTAGACCCCGGCTATGCGCTTCCCTACACCGGGTTGTCAAATGCTCAGCGTTTTCTCGGCTTTTTCAGCGTCCTTCCGCCCCGGCAGGCTTTTGGTGCGGCTAAAGCGGCGGCAAGGAAGGCACTGGAGATTGACCACACGCTGGCGGAGGCCCACAGCTCGATGGGTGCTGCCAGCGAATACTGCGATTGGGACCTCTCTGGCGCTGAGCGAGAACACAAGCGCACCATCGAACCGAACCCGAAATATGCCATGGCCCATCGCCGATACGCATTCCATTTATTGTATCGGGAGCGCTATGATGAGGCTATTGCCGAAGGAAAAAGATCCTGTGATCTTGAGCCGTTTTCGGTGTCCAGTACATATCTCGCGTGGGTGCTTCATCACGCCCGCAGATACGACGAAGCGATCGAGGAATGCCAAAGGGCGATTGAGTTGGAGCCGAACTTTTGGACTTCACACGCGATCTTGGGTCTGGCTTATGAGCAAAAAGGTCAATTCTCTGAAGCGATAGCCGAGCTCCCAAAGGCCCTGTCGCTTTCTGGAGGCCTTGCGATTGTGCTGGGTATGCTCGGACATCTATACGGGATGTCGGGGAGGAGAGACGACGCCCAAGCCATTCTCACCAAGTTGCACGAACTATCGAAGTAAAAATATGTCTCGCCATTCCACAAGGGGGTAACTTATTTGGGCCTCGGTGATCACGACCGGGCCTTCGCACATCTGGAAGAGGCATACGCGGAGCGTTCCAACTGGCTCCTCATGCTCAGATCATACCCAATCCTCGACCAACTCCGCCCGGACCCTCGGTTTGAAGACCTCGTGCGCCGCGTCGGCCTGCCGACGTAGGCAAATTACAAGGCGGTGGTCGGAAGCAGCCGACGGGCCGCACGCCGTGAGGAGGATTGACGCACCTTTTCGGCGCCTTACACCCGGCTAGCCGTTCATAAAGGAATTCTTCCGCAGGCGTGACAGTTTTCGCTCGCAATTCTCTCTATTTGAGGTAGAGACACAAAAATTCGGGCGGCGGCAAAAAGGGAACAGGGAGAAAAGCAAGTCATCATCATGGGGGAAGACTGACGCTGATAATTCACGGCGAGTCGCTGGCACCTGACACCTTATGCCCGAGTGAAATATCTCGGTCCAGAGGAAGTTACTAAGTTTAGATCGCCTGGCTAAGGTCATTGGGGCAAAGGAAACACAGCGCGCAAACTTCGCCCCGGCCCCTAGGCGGTAACACATTTTGAAGCTGAAACACCCTAATCCGACTCGAACACTTGGATCGAGCCCACAGGAGGGGTCATGCGGAGCATAGGGCGGATGATCTGCGCGAGCGTATTCCTCTTGTCCATCTCACCATCGGCGGTTCGGGCACAGGGCGTCGGAGCCTCCGGGGACATCCGGGGAACCGTGACAGACTCTTCCGGGGCTGCTGCGTCGCAAGCGAAAGTGACAGCGGTCCATGTGGAAAAGGGAATTTTGCGCACGGCGGGCACTGAGGAGAAGGGGGAATACCAAATCGCCGGATTGATGCCCGCGGTTTACGACGTGAGTGTTGAGCTCCGCGGCTTCCAACCGCAGGTCCACAAGGGCGTCGTGGTCACGGTGGGAGAGACCGTCATCGTAGACTTCCAATTGAAAGTTTC
>QHZM01000143.1 GCA_003224665.1 Acidobacteriota bacterium | reverse complement strand
GCAACGCGAACTCGAGAATGCGTGGATCCAATGCACTGGTTACCTGGCCGAAGTTACCAAGCGGAGTCCCATCAGCTTTCCTGCCTGCAAACCCAGTGGAAACCGCACTAAAGCTCGGGTGATTCCAGATATTAAAGAATTCCGAACGGAACTGAAGCTTGAGCCTTTCTCTAATCGGGAAGGTCTTGTACAAGGCCCAGTTCCAAGTGTTTTCCCCAGGCCCGCGGATCAGCCCTGTACCGCAGCTTCCAAAGAAGCCGAAAGCCGGTGCGTTGAAAGCACCCGTGTTGAACCACTCCGTCAACGACTTTGGACCGGTCACGCTTCCGGAACAATCGGGCCGTGAGGCCAGCCCGGGTGTCCCGATACCCAACCCTGGAGCGAAGGCGAAGCCGCTTTCGATTACCGTGATTCCCGAAAACGTCCAGCCCCCCAGGGCTTTTCCTAAGAGGTCGCTTCGTCGCTTGATGATGGGAAGATTGTAGATGTAACCGGCAGTGAAGATGTGAGTCCGATCCCAACCCGGTGGCCCGTACTCCAATTTGAAATGGTGGGGGTTCTGAGCCCCGGCACCAGTGTTTCGGCCGTCAAAGCCGCGGTCGGCCACGTCCGTCAGGACTTTGCCCCAAGTATAAGCAGAAGTAAAGGTCAAATCTCGTCCCGCCTTGTATTGCCAGCCCACCTGAAGGGAATGGTAGTTCGAGGTTCCGAAATAGGTTCCCGCGCCGTGTCCACTGCTGAAGCCGCTCCAGCCGACGAAAGGTCGGGTGAAATTTGGAGAGGTAATTCCGGCGTTAAGGCAAGGATCAAACTGATACTTTGCGTTCGGATCCTGCCCCGGTTGCAAGCAACCTGGGTCGTTGACGGATGGCCCCATGCCCGTTGCCGGGAAGTTGAAGTCGAGGCTGCCTTTGACGTGCCGGGCGCCGCTCCCCACGTAAGCCACACTGAGTACCCCGTTGCGAATGACCTCGCGCTGGACAGTCAGACTCCAGGTCTGGATCCCGGTCGGCTTAAAAGTTCCGTTGGGAGGACCAATGATGTTCAGCCCTTCGGGCGTCTTCGCTCCCGGCACACCGGCACCGGGATTCGTGAGTGTTCCGTTGATTAGAGTGGCTGAACTGACAAAGGGAGTGTTGTTCATGGAAACGTATTGCCCAAAGGGGATTCGGGTGTAACCGAGTCCATAACCACCGCGCACTGAGGTCTTGCCGTCCCCAAATACGTCGTAGGCAAAACCCACCCGCGGTCCGAGGCTAAACTTCGGGGTCAGAAAAATTCCTTCCGGTACACCGTTCTTGCCAGGGAAGGCAAGACCGTTCTGAAGATCCGCCACCGTACCCGCCTTGGTCAACGGATTCCCGTTGGCATCAACCACAAACCCGCCGACGGAGGTTACCTGGGGAGCCTTCGTCGGGTCCCACGTCTTCGGATCGAAGTCGCTAAACCCGTTTCCTTCCATTTTATCGGAAGAGTAATACACTTCGCGTAGGCCCAGGTTTAGAGTGAGCCTTCGCGTCACCTTCCAGTCGTCCTGAATGTAGCCTTCAAACTGCCGATACCGGAAGTAGCCTCGACGTTCCGCGCTGGTCTGGAAGAAGTTGGCGTCCAAACCCAGGAGATAATCTGCCACTGGATCGTTGGAGTGGAGGCCGGAGAAGGAGTAGGTCCCGTTCGTCTGCGAGAACAAGTTCTGACGTTTGATTCCGAAAATGTAGAGCGCGCCGACCTGGATGACGTGGGAACCGTTCACTTTGCTGAGATCGTCCGAGAGAGTCAGCTCCCCGTCGCTGGCGTGGGGCAGCGGGAGCGGAAACACCCCCAGCCCCGCCCAGCCCCCCGAGATGTTTACCTGAGGGATTCGGTTGTGGACGTCGGCGTTTTTGAACGGGTAGTTGATATTGACGCTGGAAGGGAGGTCCGTATTGAACGCCAGCAAATCGACGATGGTATGGGTATGAACGAGCGTGAATTGGTTGATCGTTGTTGGGTTGATATTGGCGCTAAACCGCAACAAGGCATTAAACCCCTTGGTCGCGATCGTTTGACTCGTAGTGGGCGCCGGATTCGGTCCCCACACCAAGGCTGGAGGGTTGTCCGCGACATGCTCGATGGAGACGCGACTCATAAGGCTGAATCTTTCACTGAAGTAGTGGTCGGCGCGGAAAGTGTCGCTCCTTTGGTTCACGATTTCTATTCCGGGATTGATATAGTTCAAAAATCCGCCGGACGGGTTGTTGGGCAGGGGCCAAAACGCGGTCATAAGATTGACCGAGTTCTGGTCAAAGCACGCCGGGTTGACGTGGGTTGAATCGGGCAGGCAATTGACCCCGGGATTTGCCGCAGCTAGGAGACTTTGTCCCGTAGAGTCAAGCATCAAGCCACCTGTGCCCAGCGTGGGGCTATTGGTGAAGTCGCCGTCGCGCATGATCTTCGGAATCATAGCTCCCCGCAAGGTCAAACCGGTGCGGCGCCGCCGCCATTCTTCTCCGACAAAAAAGAAGGTTTTCTTTTTGTCCGAGTTGTACTTGCCCGGAATGTAAAAGGGCCCGCTGGTAGTGAAGCCGAAAATGTTTTGCTTTAGCGGGGTTTTGTTCCCGCCGGAGAAGAAATTGTTGGCATCCAGGGCGTCGTTCCGGAGGTAATCGTAGGCGGCCCCATGGAATGTCTGCCCGCCCGACTTGGTTTCCACCATCACGTTCGCCGAACCCGTTAGACCGTATTTGGCGCTGTAGTTATCCTTCACGATTCGGAATTCTGCAATTGTGTCGAGGGGCGAGGTAATATCTATATTGCATTGGCAGCCCGTATTCATGTTATACGTGCCGTCGATCATGAAGTTTGTGAACTCACGCCCATTGCCGTTCACGGAGAGAGAGTCGCCTACGGTCAATCCTCCCCCACCCATTTCCTGCGTCCCGCTCGTGCTGTTAACGCCCGGAATCAGCAAGCCCAGGGTCATGAAGTTTCGTCCATTAAGGGCAAGGTCCGAAATCTGATCGCTGGCGATCACCCCACCCGATTCGCCGGTTGAGGTCTCTACCTTGACGGCGGCGGCTGCGACTGTTACCTCGGTGACGGCCGAACCCAGTTGAAGCGTTGCATTGACCGACACTCTAGCACCAGGGTCGAGCTTGACCCCTTGAGAGACAAAAGTCTTAAAACCTTCCTTCTTGACCGTCACGTCGTAGGTGCCGGCCAGCAAGGCCTCTGCGCTGTAGAAACCAGATGCATTGGTCTTTACGATTCGGCTTTGCCGCGTCGCGGCGTTTGTGAGGGTCGTTTCGGCGTCAGGAATTACTGCCCCGGAAGGGTCACTGACGGTACCCAAGATCGCGCCCGCCGTGGCGGCCTGCCCGTACGCTCGAGGGGAAGAGAAGCAGAGCACGCAGGCAAGCGAAAAGACCTGTAGGCAGAAAAGAGATGGGCCATTCCTCTTCATCGCGTCCTCCTGTGAACGGAGTATGGCTTAGCTTCAGTCGTGTAAATTGGGAACGCTACCCTTGGAGCCCTTGGACCCACCCGACGCAAGAACCAGCCAGTCGTAAACGGCGACCGCTTGTTTGGTGGCCGCTCACTATAACCTTGGCCTAAAGGTTGTCAAGCCTTTTCTTTAAACGTGTCGCAGCAAAGTGAGAAGTTCCTCCTTCTAGCAAAGTAGAAAGTTCCGGTCCAGGCGGGGCAAGCTGGAGGGATGAGCCAACCGGAGCTGTTGCTGATGAGCCAGAGAGAACGGGATCGTCTGAAGGTTTTACATGAAGTGCAGAAGGGGCAGTTGAGTCAGAAGCAGGGGACGGCGCAGCTGGGGCTGACGGATCGTTGGGCGCGGAAGCTGCTGAAGCGGCTGCGCGCCGAAGGCGACCGGGGAATCGTCCATCGGCTGCGCGGCGGCGTCCAGCGACTTTTTGGCGTCACCGACATTCCGGTAGGCATTCACGAGCAGAAAAAGTATTTCGGCCCCTTCCGGCCGCTCGTGACGAGCCAGTTCAAGTTGTTCGACAGACCGCTGCCACTGATTCAAGTCAAAGTAACAGGCCCCGAGCAAATAATGAGCATCGGCGGTGTGCCCTCGGGAGGCAACGCCGTCGCTCAGATGAGGTATGGCCGCCGCAAGCTCTCCGGCTTG
The DNA here is from genome assembly GCA_003224665.1 of Acidobacteriota bacterium. Taxonomy (GTDB): domain Bacteria; phylum Acidobacteriota; class Terriglobia; order UBA7540; family UBA7540; genus QHZM01. The sequence goes on along the minus strand of QHZM01000143.1, from coordinate 545 downwards.
ATAGAGAGCTAAGCCAAGATTGAAGCTGACCTCCGGGTCGTCCGGCCGCAACCGGTGAGCCTGCTTGAAGGTCGCCACAGCGCGGGGAATGTCCCGCCTCTGAAAATAGATCACCCCCAGATTGTTGTAGGCCTCTGGGACGCCGGGGGCGATTTTGAGACCGAGACGATACTCGCGCTCCGCCTGGTCAAGTTTGCCCTGTTGCGCCAGTTGGCTGGCCCGGCGGAAGTGCAGTTCCGCCCTGTCCTCCGCCCCGCAGGCAGGATTGGCGAGGAAGAACATTGGGAGGGTCAGGCCGACCCAAAGCCACTTGGTCGCCGCATGTCTTCGCCCGCTTCGCGGGACCCCTCCAGCCATCCTGCTAAGACTAGCATAAGTTAGCGGGCTAACCCGGCAAGGAAGGAGTGGAACGGCAGTCCTGAAAAAGTAACGCCCGGAAAACTCACCTCTCACCTGGATTCGAGGTGGGTCTTCCGGGCAAAGGTCAACGACAAGCGTGATTTCAGAAGTCCAACCGCAACGCGAACTCGAGAATGCGTGGATCC
>QHZM01000142.1 GCA_003224665.1 Acidobacteriota bacterium | reverse complement strand
CCCAGCATCAGGCCGCATTTATAGTTGCAAACGTTGGCGGTTCACAAGGTAATGCCGGTTAAAGGTACGGTTAAGGTGGGATAATTGGGCGCGTGCAGGCCGAAACGGAACTCCGCGGGCGTGCCCGGGCCAACAATTTGGCGCTTGGAGATACTCTTCGGGTCATTTCGGGAGTCATGGATTTCGAAGATTTCCCCCCTCCTGCCCGGCGTTTCCGTGGAAGGGACCCAAATCTTCTCGAACGAACCTGCGGCAATAACTTCCCAGGCCCTACTCGCTAACAGAAGTTAACGGCGGCAATAACCGTAAACGTTCCTTGGGCACCGGTATCAAGCCGCCGAGGCGATTACATTGACACCTCCAACCTGGGGTGCTATTTTCCAAACTAGTCGTCGTCTGGCGGTTCATTCCGAGAGGCAGCCGACTATCGATCCGAGGCCGAGTCCGGGGCTGACATGGCCAATCAGCACAGCCCTCCAATGGAAATCATCTCCCTTTTCGAAAAGAGAGAGGAACTCCGCCGGGTTCTGCAGAGTAAGCACTTCGCAAACGCCCCGAAGAAGACCCGCTTTTTAGAATTCGTCGCGGAACAGGCCTTGCTTGGTAACGCCGAGAAACTGAACGAGCACCTGATCGGCGTGGAGGTCTACGGCCGAGGTCCCGACTTTAATCCCCAGGAGGATCCGATCGTGCGCGTGCAGGCGCACGACATCCGCCGTGCCCTCAGAAAGTACTATGAGGAAGAAGGCGAGAGCAGTTCGTTGCGGATCGATCTCCCCCCCGGCCACTACATCCCCATTTTTGACAAAGCCGCACTGGGTGAAGAAGCAAAACCCGGCGTTCATCCGGCGCCGGCTGCCGCGATGGCACGAATGAGGACACGATGGCATGTCGTGCTCGTCGTGGGACTGGCCACGGCCTGCGTGATCTTGAGCTTCCTACTGATCCAGGAGCGTTCGCGAAACAAGCCACCGGTCCAACCCTCTCTTCCAACATTGCCGGAGGGTCTTGAATGGTTCTGGAAGCCATTTCTGCCTCCCGCCGATCCTCCGGTGATCGTCATTCCGAATCATCCTTTGCTGCGGGCTGCTCACGATGGGGACAGTGCTCAGACCTTGGCGCATGGCCATGAGATTCCCAAAGATGAATTCCCCGAGTTCCGCGACACGATCCATTTCCGGGAGTTGAGGCGATTCGTGTTTGTTCCTTCCATGACGGACTTCACCGCTGTTGGCGAGACCCTTGGGCTCCTCAACTTGTTCGAATTATTCTCCAGCGCCGGCCAAAAGTGCAAATTAAATCAGTCGCGATTGGTGAGTTTTGAGGAAATCAAGCGTGGCAACGTTATTCTGCTGGGAGGGAATCAACCTTGGAGCGGTAGGATCTTTCTCAACGTGGAAGGTTTCCGCTTCCAGAGTGGAGTCATCCTGAATAGGAACCCCCGCCCAGGCGAAAAGAGCGTCTACAAACCCGAATTTGATCCGGTCACCAACCAGTTGACTCTCGACTACGCGCTGGTCCTGATGCTGCCGAATGAAAGAAAAGAGAATCGGATTCTGCTCGTTTACGGTATTTACACGCAGGGCTCCCAGGCGGCCATCGAATACGTGACGAACTCGCAAAGGTTGCCGGAGCTTCGAAAGGTCCTGGCTGGCCTCTCGCCGGATCACAGGGCTCTCCCCGCATACTTCCAGGCGCTCCTCGAAACCACCGTAGAGAACCACGTGCCTGGCAAAACTTCGCTGGTGGCGGTTCGGGTGGTTTCCAATTAAGAGGTATCTTGTCCAGGTTGACGGCCGAGTTGGCCCTAGCCTCATCCCAACACGATTCACCCCGATGCCTCGGAGCGGCACGGTCAGTTCCCCCGTACTAACAGGCGGGTAGGCTTTCAGGTCCGGCTTTTCAAGGTCGTGTCCGCCAGCTTGAATTCCAACCCAAAGGGCATAGTTTCCACGGGCCAACTTTGGACTGGGATTCCCGGTTTATTCGCGTGTTTGAAGGTGACCGTCGATGATCAAGTGTGAGGGTCTAAATTGTTGTCTTAAAGCAAGTTGTTCTGAAAATGTTGGAGGCGCGGGTGGGAATCGAACCCACGCATAAAGGTTTTGCAGACCTCTCCCTTACCACTTGGGTACCGCGCCGCAATTCCGGTCCCGGTTGAACCGGTCGAATGGATATGATTTCTGGAGCGGGAAACGGGATTCGAACCCGCGACTTCGACCTTGGCAAGGTCGCACTCTACCACTGAGTTATTCCCGCCCGCCCGGTGCCCACCAGGAGCACCTTTCTATTACGACCAAATTATAGGAACCGTCCCCGAGACCTGTCAAGCCGCAGGCCGGTGCCGTCTGCGCCCGCGGCCGGGTTTCAGGCGTTCGCAGTTACCGCCGCCTCGCGCAAATATTTCGCCGACTCTTCCGGCGGCGTCGGATTGATGTAGAAACCGGTGCCCCATTCAAAGCCGGCCACCTTCGTCAGTTTGGGCATGATTTCCAGGTGCCAGTGGTAGTAATCATCCGTGGACTCGGAAAGCGGAGACGTGTGGATGATGAAGTTATACGCCGGGTGGTCCAGAACTTTGTCGAGCCGCATCAGCATGTCCTTCAGAACCACCGCTAGCTGCTCGAGTTCGCGCTTTTCGGCCCGCTCAAAAGCCGCTTGATGGTTCTTGGGGATGATCCACATTTCGAACGGAAAGCGCGGCGCAAAAGGCGAGAGGACGATGAATTCCGTATTCTCAGCAATCACGCGGATCCCAGTCTCGGTCTCCTGCCGGATGATGTCGCAGAAGATACAGCGCTCCTTGAAGTTGTAATGCTCTCGGGCGCCATTCACTTCTTCGCGCACGCGGACCGGCACGACCGGCAGCGCAATCAATTGAGAATGGGTGTGTTCGAGTGACGCGCCGGCAGCCTCCCCGTGGTTCTTGAAAATCAAAACGTACTTGAAGCGGCGGTCCTGCTTCAGGTCCAGGATCCGTTCGCGGCAGGCCCAAAGGACCTCCTCGACGCGATGGCTCGGCAGGGTCGCGAGAGTCATCTGATGGTCCGGAGTCTCGATGATCACTTCGTGTGCCCCGATGCCGGTCATTCTGTCGTAGAGGCCCTCGCCCTGCCGGCTGAGCGACCCTTCGATCCCCAGCGCGGGAAACTTGTTCGCAACCACGCGCAACGTCCATCCGGGACAGTTCCGCAGACTGCCGTCGCTGCGATACGCCATGATCTCAGGCGGGGTCTTCGATTCGTTGCCCGGACAGAACGGGCAAAAACCCGTGGAGCGGATCTGGACTTTTTCACGCACAAAATCTGTGGGCCGCTTGGCTCGGTCTGTCGCGATGATCACCCAGCGTCCCATGATCGGGTCTTTTCTGAGTTCAGGCAATGCTGCGACTCCTGCTACAATGGATGTAAGCACCGGGACTGAGGCTGCGAGGCGAAATTCGATGAGCGTTTTCCCAAGGCGACCTCAGCCCTTGAATGCGTCTTTGATCAATCGGACCTTGTAGCCTGCCTCCGGGTCCCAGGACACGCTGACAACGTCAAATCGGTAATTCACCGCCGTTCTGCGCTGACGGCGCAAGAACTCTTTGGCCGCTCTTACAATCCGCTTCTGCTGGTCGGAGCGGAGTGCAGCCTCCGGGGGACCGGCTTCCGCGGAGGTCCGCGTCTTGACCTCCACAAACGCCAGGACCGGCCCGTCCCAGCCGACCAAGTCAAGTTCGCCGCCCCCAGCGCGTCGGCGACGGTTGCGCGCCACGATAGTATATCCGGCCTGGCGCAAGAACCAGTAAGCCAGCGATTCGCCCCGCTCTCCGGTCTGGAGGTGCGCCGCCCTCCCCTCTTCTCGTTCTGTCAGGCTACGGGCCCGCTGCGCGCGCTGGCGTTCTTTCCACACCAGTGCCCGATAAATCAGCCGCGCAAACCAGCTCACCGAATCCGAGTCCTTTCGGCGTGCGGGTTATTTCTCCACTTCCGAAATGCAGCGGTCAAGAACATCCAGGGCGAAGTCCGCCTGATCGCGTTCAACGATCAGGGGAGGCATCAGGCGCACCGTGCTTTCGCCGCAACCCAGAATGAGCAGGCCGTGCTCAAAAGCTCGCTCCAAGACCTTCGCCCGCGCCTCGGGGTCAGGCTCGCGCGTCTTTCTGCTCTTCACGAGTTCGATGCCGATCATCAAACCCTTGCCGCGAATCTCCCCGACCGCTCGATGCTTTTCGGGCCAGCCGGCGAGCCGCCCGAGGATATATTCCCCCATCCGGGCGGCGTTCGCGATGTATTTCTCCTCGAGCAATCGGACCGTCTCGAGCGCGGCAGCGCAGGCCACCGGGTTGCCTCCGAAAGTCGAAGCGTGCGCGCCCGGACCCCAGGTCATCAGGTCCGCGCGAGCCACCATCACTCCCAGGGGCAGACCGGAAGCCAGCCCCTTCGAAGTAATCAAAATATCAGGCACTACGCCAACGTGCTCGCACGCCCACATTCGACCGGTGCGGCCCATGCCCGACTGTACTTCGTCGAAGATTAACAGAATTCCGTGGCGGTCCGCCAACTGTCTTAACCGTGGCAAAAAGCTTGGCGGAGGAACGACGTACCCTCCTTCGCCCAGGATAGGCTCGACGACGATGGCGGCAACTTCGTCA
>QHZM01000141.1 GCA_003224665.1 Acidobacteriota bacterium | reverse complement strand
GTGATTGAGTTCCTGAAATCGCTGCAGATCTTGCCCAAAGGCACTAAGTGTCTGACGGTGGACGAAAACCTGCAATGTAGAAATTAGCGAGAGATGAGGCTCCCTGTGTTCCCTTTCGCGCCAAGCTCCGAGAGCAGGAACAATCAATAATACGAGTGAAAGGTAGGAGACTTATTCGCGCGCGGCGCGGCGGGCGAGGGCGCGCTGGCGCGGCGGCCGGAGACAGGCACCAGAGCGGTCTCGACGCTCGACCCATCCAAGCTGCGGACCAGCGCTCCCTGGTCTTCTTTGAGGAAAACCAGCTTCCCGCGCTCGCAGTCGCAATCCACGGTAATGAGGTCGTCGAGGCCCGCCATGGTTCACAAGACCGTCCCCCCTGCCTTCATACTCACTCCCCCACGCCGAATTCCGAAACGGCTGTGGCTCGATACGGGCTCTTGATTCCGACCCGCCGAAGGGAGCATACTTATAGGCGCGTCGCAATTCACCCCCAAGGTCCTGGCAGTGGCGCCAACCTCGTTACCCGGAAGCCGCTTGCTCCTCTTGCTGTCGGCGCTGTCAGCCGGTCTGGCCTTGCATGCCGCCGCGCAGATTCCGCCGGCCTCTGACAAAGGCAAGGAGCAGGCGTCCGTCAGCTATTTCCGCGACATCCGGCCGATTCTTCAGCGCACCTGTCAAGGTTGTCACCAGCCCGCCACGAAGTCCGGCGATTTGGTTCTGACATCGTACGAAGCCTTTATGGCAGGTGGCGCGAAGGGCAAAGTGGTTGTCCCCAGCCAAGCCGACCAGAGCCTGGTGATCGGTTACCTCAAGGGGGACGTCAAGCCTCAGATGCCTTTTGGCGGCACTCCCCTCCCCCCTGAGCAGATCGAACTCTTCCGTCGCTGGATCGGCGAAGGCGCCAAAGACGACACGCCCGCGACGGCGAAAAGCGTTCTCGCGCCGGGCGAGCCGCCCGTCTATCACGCCGCGCCCATCATCAATGCCCTCGCTTACTCGACGGACGGAAAAGTTCTTGCGGTCTCCGGCTATCGAGAGATCCTGCTGCACAGCAGCGACGGCTCGGGCCTGCTCGCGCGCCTCCCCGGAATTTCGGACAAGATTACTTCTCTCGTGTTTTCGCCGGACGGCTCGCTGCTCGCGGCGGTGGGCGGCACGCCGGCAACCTTCGGGGAGGTCCAGCTTTGGGACGTCGCCCAGCGCAAGTTGAAGCGCTCGCTTACGCTGACGAATGACACGCTTTTCGGCGCCTCTTTTTCGCCCGACGGCTCGAAGCTCGCCTTCGGCGGGGCCGACAACTCGATCTACGTGATCGAAGTCGAGACCGGCAAGCAGCTCCTCAAGATGGGCCATCATGACGGTTGGGTTTTCGGGACCGTTTTTTCGCAGGACGGCAGCCAGATCATTTCGGTCGGCCGCGACCGCGCCGTCAAGCTCTCAAACGTCAACGGCGGAATCTTCATCGAAAACATCAACCAGCTCAAAGGCGAACTGGTCTGCATCGCGCGCCAACCGAAGCGGGACAACGTCCTGGTAGGCGGTGAAGACGGTATTCCCTTCCTTTATATGATCCACCGCCCGCGGTCGCTCGTAATTGGCGACACTTCCACCCTCATCCGCGAGTTTGAAAAACAGGACGGGCCGGTGATTTCAGTGGCTTTCAGCCCCGATGGCCAGGTGATCGCCGTCGGGACCGCCGCCGAAGAGATCCGCCTCTACAAGACCGACACCGGAGAGCACGTGGCCAGCTTCAAGGGCCATCAGGGAGGAATTTACGCCGTGACCTTCAGGCCGGACGGGGAACAGTGGGCCGCGGCTGGGTTCGATGGGACAGTAAGAATCTACGACTTGAAATCAGGCCAGCTCGCCAAGGCTTTCGTCCCCGTGCCGCTGGAGACCCGGGTAATTTCGATGGCAAAGTAAGGCTTTCCCGTACCAATGAACATCCAGGGCTTGACGCCAATGCTCGCAATGCTCAAGGCCGCTTTCCGAGCGGGCCTTGCATACCCGGATTCGAGTGCCGGCCTGCGCGGGCTTTTCATTTTATTTCCGTTGCCGCGCGTGCGCAGAGGCTGCGCGCGCGCCCGTTGGTTCGCGTCGGCGGGGCTTGCGGCGCTCCTGATTGCCGGCGCGGCACGAGCGGCGCAGCCCATGCTGAAAGAACTGGCCCCGCCCGGTGCGCAGCGCGGGAAGACCTTTACCCTTACCGTGAAGGGAGAAGGGGTCACGGCGGGGGCCGAGATGATCACCACGCTTCCGGCGACGATTTCGCGCCTGGCCCCGCCGAAGGACGTCGAGACTCCCGAAACCCAACTATCTTTTCTCGTCCAACTGCATGAAGACGCGCCTTTGGGTGTCTACCCCGTGCGCCTCCGCACGGACGACGGCCTCTCGAATGTCTTAGTCTTCAGCGTCGGCGACCTGCCGGAGGTTTCCGAAAAAGAACCCAACAACTCGATGGGAGAAGCGCAGCAGGTCGCGCCGCCGATAACGGTCGGCGGGTACCTGAAGCTCGCCGACCAGGACTTCTACCGTTTTTCGGCGAAGGCGGGCCAGCGACTTGTCCTCGAAGTCGAAGCGCGGCGGATGGGCTCGGCGATCGACCCCGTCCTCGAAGTCCTCAATTCCGCTGGCCATCGCGTCGCCTATAACGACGACGCTCCGGGCCTGGGTGTCGATTCGCGCGTGGAAGTAACGTTCCCCAAGACGGGCACCTACTATGCTGTTGTGCATGACTCGAAATACAACGAGCAACCCATAACGGTTTACCGCCTGAAGATCGGGTCATACGCCTACGCGGACGGCATTTTCCCACTGGGCTGGCAACGCGGAAAGAGCGTGAATGTCACCTTCATCGGCGGCAATCTTGGAAAGCCCGTGAAGGTGCGCCCGACCCTTGACGTCCCGCCAGACCGGCAGAGTGTCCCCATCAACCTCCCCGGGCCAAGACCTTTGGGCAGCCTGCCTTTTCAGTTCCAGGTCAGCGACTACCCGGAAGTCATTGCTCCGCTCGACGGTTCCGTCATGGAGCTTAAGCCTGAGACGGTAGTCAACGGCCGCATCGGCAAGCGGGGACAAGTTGACCGGTACCAGTTCAAAGTCGCGCCGGGACAGAAATGGATGGTTTCGCTCGAGGCCGCTTCTCTCGGGACGTCCCAACTCTACGGCCAGGTTACGGTGTCGGATCCGGAAGGCAAGAAGCTCTCGACGCGGGACGTAGGGAAAGGCACAGACCCCGAACTGGCTTTCACCGTGCCGGAGAAGGTGAATGAGGTCGTTTTGGCGGTCGCAGACGTTCGCGGCCTCGGCGGACCAACTTTCGCTTACCGCCTGGTGGCAACGCCGGGTTCCGAAGACTTTGCCCTGAAAATCGTCACGCCTTACGTCAATATCCCCGCCCGCGGCACCGCGGCCATTGAGGTGGCCGCGGAAAGACACGGTTATGACGGCCCCATCCAGTTGAACGTTCCTGACCTACCTGACGATTTTGCCCTCGCCGGCGGAAACATCGCGGCGGAGGTCATCAATTACGAAGGCAAGCGGGAGCCGAACACAATCGGCTACGTGACGATTACGGCCAAACCCGAAGCCAAAGCCCGCGCGTTTCAACTCACCCTCTGGGGGCAAGGCGGCCCGCCAGACCATCCCATCCGCCGGCGAGCAGAATGCCCCGGACTGATCTTCACCGTCAACGGCGAGGAGCAATACTCGATCACCGCTGACTTGATTCCACCGAAGCCAGTCACTTACCCGTGGCTGGGGATCGGCCTGCCGGTGAGCCTGCGCAAGGCCCCGCCCGCCATGCTCGAGGTCGCGGCGAAAAACGTCCGCGCCGTGCAGGCGATGGACTTCCCTGTGCGATGGAAAGTGTTGAAGCAGGGCTCCGGCATCGTGACGATGTCGGTCGGTGGGCTCCGGCTTCCGACCGTCAAGGACCTGGTCCTGGATGATAAGTCAACGGCGAAAGGCGCCGACGAGGGCAACCTGATCCTCAAGTCAACGCTTGACACCCCGCTCGTCAAGTTCGACCTCGTCCCGAGTGCGACAATTCAAATTGGCGGCCAGGAAGAGACCATCGTGGGTCCGGCCGTCACCGTGGAACTCGTGCGCGCCTACACTCTGGCGCTTTCCTCCGACCGCGTTGAAGTGAAAAACGGCGGAAAGGTGGAGCTCGCAGGACTCGTCCACCGCGAGCCGGTATTCGCGGGCACCGTCAAGGTTCGAATCGACGATCCCCCTGATAAAGTCTCCTGTCCGGCTATCGAAGTCCCGAGCGCTCAGTCGGACTTCCGAATAACCTGTGAAGCGGCCGCGGGCGCCCAGGAAGGAAATTTTGAAATCCACTTGGTTTCATCCGCAACAATCCCGGGGCGCACGGACAAAAGGGAATATACTTATCCACCTCTGGCCGCGCGCATGATCGTGGCGGCAGAAAAGCCGGAGCAGAGAGCCGCGAACAAGGCCCTGTAACGCGCGCCACTGTGGTTTCCCGGCGTTGGGCAAGACGAGAGACCTTGGTTCGAAGCAGACAGCGAGGTTCACCTATGACCAGCTCCACCGAAAGAAGTCGAAGCCGCTTCCGGCAAGTCCGCCTGGCGACTGTCTTCATTTCGATATTCATTTTCTCAGGATTCGCCGTCGCCTGGGACAACTCGAATACCGCCGCGGCCGCGAAGGCGACCCCTGCGTCCGAAATCAAGGTGTCGCAAATCCGGCTCTTCCCGGCTGAAGTCGTGTTTTCCGACCCGCGGGAATACCGGAAGGTCGTCGTGCTG
>QHZM01000074.1 GCA_003224665.1 Acidobacteriota bacterium | reverse complement strand
GAAAGCCGCATTCGGGCAGATGGCGCGATCATTCACAAGAGATCGGCCGGAGATGATTTCTGTTCCGCGAGCGATAGGGATGTCTGGATTCTGGAAACGCCCATCCGGTCCCCGATGTCCCACGCGCAATTCCGTGACCTGGCTTGCCCCTCCCGAGGTCGGGTTCTGGTGACACTCGCGGCAGGCTTGCGCGTTGTAGAGCGGCCCACGCCCGTCTTTCACATTTTCCGTTTCATCAAATTTCTCTTGATCGGCCTGGTGGGTTGCGTCATCAACCAAGCCGTTGCTTTTGTTGTCGAAGCCAGCGGGCGCTTCCGTAAGCTGCAACGCCACTGGAGCCAGAAAAAGACTGAGAACAGCACCGGCAACCAAAACTCTCATAGGTTGTTCTCCCCTCCCCGGTCAGCGATTCACCGGAACCCCCTGGTCTTTATCATGCCATATCGCCGCTTGGTTCGCAGATCCCAATGAGCTGAGCCCGGTCCGCAGCCTGTGGTTACGAATCTCTGCCTCAACTCCAGAAGGGAACTGTCCCGTCGTTGCCGACCCACAGGCTTGGGGGCGGATTGTCTATAATAGTGATTGGCCGCAATTCCGTGTCGGCAAGGCGTTGAACGCCAGACTGCGAAGGAGGAGTTATGTCGAGAGGCCCCGGCTCCCTCCCTTGGAATCAGCTTTCTCGCCGGCTTTGGAAGTATGCCTGGCTGCCCGCAATGCTGCTGGTAGCACTAGGGGATGCGCGTGTCCTCTCGCGGCTCGGATTAGCCCTGGTGGGGCATGCTGCAGGTCTGAACGACACAGAAGAGCAAAGGAAGATGCGGGTACGGGCTCGGGACCTTCTTCTCCGTGCGAAAAAACTGGGTGACACGAGCCCGCTGGTCGATGCTATCGCGGCGGAATTACCGGCGGACGGGGTGATCAGTCCCTTCTCGAATCGCAAGGAAGTGGATGACATCATGCGCGAAGGCGAGAGGGCCTTCGCGCGAGGTGACTTCGATGCTTCCCTTGCCGCTTACGGCCGCGCGCTGGTCCTCGATCCGAAACAGTACTTCGCCGCGCTTTTCACCGGTGACGTTTACTTCAAGACAAAGCGCATGGACAAGGCAGAAGAATGGTTCCAGCGCGCCGTTGAAATCGATCCCGACATCGAGACTGCGCACCGGTACTTGGGAGACGCGCTGCTGGCGGATGGCAAGGCGGACCAGGCGCGGGCCGAATACATCGAGGTCGTCATCGCTGACCCGTACAACCGCCTGGCCTGGGAAGGTTTGAAGAAGTGGGCGCAGCAGAAAGGCGTGCAGCTCTCGCACGCGGTCGTGAAAGTGCCTCAGTCCGTGAGCAGCGAAAAGGGAAACACAACGATCACCATTGATCCGGACAGCCTGACTGGGAACAAAGACACGGGATTCGTCTGGCTGGCCTACGGGGGGACGCGCGCCTTGTGGTCAGGCGACAAGTTCGCCAAAGAGTTTCCCGGTGAAAAGACTTACCGTCACTCGCTGCGGGAAGAGGCTGAAGCTCTCCAGGCTGTGGCCGATACGGTCCGGGAAGCCGTTAAACCGAAAAAGAGGAAGAAGCTGGATGAGTCGCTCACCAACCTGCTGGCGCTCAGTGATGCGGGACTCCTTGAACCCTACGTTCTGTTCGCCCGCGCGGATGCCGGCATCGCGCAGGACTACGCGGACTATCGCAAGGCCAAGCGCGAGAAGCTGCGACGCTATCTCTCTGAATACGTCGCCCCTATGCCGCGTTCTGACGCCCGGTAGAGGCCAGCAGGATTAACGCGAACCTTCTCGTGGTCATCCGCGCGAACCGGCGGTCGGGCCGCGTCGTCGTGGGAACGCAGCCATCTTGGGTCGTCGCAGCGAGTCGGCGGGAGCATTTTGCTCTCGCTCTGCGGGCAGAATGCCCACAGCACAGCGAGTAGGATGCCGGCGCTAAATCGCCCCGCTAGACCCACAAAGCAGCCCGGCAGAGAATTCGCAAGTCATGCGACTTATCCTGCCTGGCCTTACTCACCGTTGAGTTTTTCGCCTTTCCCGGTCCGATCGTCTCGGGACAAACTTTAGACCTTATTTACCGGCTCCAGCACGGGGGCCGCGGCCTTGCCACGACGGGTACCATCCTCCACCGTGAACTTTGGGACGATCCGGCTGCAACCCATAAAACCTGATAGAGAAGCTCACAACAGCTTGTAGCCGAGGAATAAAAGTGTGGTCCCCAGTATGGGACGCAAAATCTTCTCCGGGAAAAACGCGCTCATCCTGCTTCCGAGCCAGACACCGGGGATCGAGCCAATCAAGAGTCCTCCCAGCAAGGGAGTGTTAATGCTCCCTATCCCGAGGTGACCCGAGGCAGAGACCCCCAACAGTAATAGTGCATGAACAATGTCTGACCCGACGATTCGTCTTAGAGGCAGACTGGGGTAAATCACCACGAGGCAAGCGATGATCAAGCTTCCACTTCCTACCGATGTGAGACTCACGAGGAAGCCGACCAAGGCGCCGACCAATGACGTCGTCCACGCGGGCCCGCTGAAAACGGCGCGCTCTCCCTCAGATATTATTCGCGAGCCCCGCAGAGATCGGACCAACAGGCTCACCGCGACGCACATCAGGGCGATTCCCAACATTCGAACTACAACCTTGTCCGTTGCATCTCCGCCCCGACTCCGCAAGTGGACTAACAGACCCAATCCCAGGAGGGCTCCGGGAATGCTGCCGAGTGCCAGGCGCTTGACGATCGTGAAGTCAACGGTCCTTTGGCGATAGTGGACGAACGCGCCAAATCCCTTGGTCAGCGTCCCCCAAACAAGATCTGTCCCCACGGTCTGGCACGAGCTGGAATGCGGCCAGAACTGCGGCTGGATTGCGAACTCAATGCGCCCGCCCATCGAGCAGCAAGCCCACAATGCCTGCAGCAAGAATCAGAAAGGTCTCGGATACCTTCTTCGTCGTGATCAGCAGGGCCGAACCAGTGAGGCCGATTAGCGCCGCTGTGATCACCACCGGCCCCGCTGTAATCATCGCCACTCTTCCACCAAGTCTCGATGCTTGGAGCCGGCAAGAGCGATGGGCCCACCCCAGCCGAGAGATCCTAAACGGAGGAAATAGAGCAGCAATTGCCGCAGCGGATAGCGCGATGCCCGAGCCGCAGGTGACGGGTTCACTCCCGAGGGCCTGCGGGGTTCGCTGTCTATAACCGTCGGGGACGGGAATTTCATCATCGCCTGCCTTGACCTGTTCCCGCGGCGCCCGCAAGGGCCGTTTTTCTCACGGTCGTCTCCTAATCGCTCCTCGACGAGAATCGAAATTGAATTTGCGAAAGAAAAATGCTCTTCAGGTGAGCGTGTGTCGGGTCATCCTGGAGGCCGTAATTGGCTTGCAATTTGACATAGCGCGAAAGATTCCAGTTAACCCCGCCAAGATACGTGTTGGTGGCGTCCCCCGGCGCGTGACGGTTGGGGTCGAACTTGTCGAAACGGATGAGCCCTTCCCAGCGTGGCCGGAAGCGATAGGCGAACTGTGTATACCATCCTCGTTCGTGGACCGGTCCGTCACGTCCCCAGATGAACTCGCCACGGAGGGAGGCGGAATCTCGCACGCAGGTGAATTCGGCGGCCGCGCGCTCTTTGCCGACCTCTTTGGGTCCCGTCGCTCCGTTGTAATAGTCGCCCGCGAGCGACACGCCGCGAAAAGCATAGATGGCCACACGAGCGCTCCCATCCTTTCGGTGATTGTCGTCGCGCTTGTTGATGCCTGCCCCGTTGAAGATTCCAACAGCGTAGTCGAGCAAGGGCATCCCACCCCTATGGAAGAAAGTGCCTCCCACCTGAGCCCCGATGTCACGCCCGTTACTGCCGTTGTCGCGTCCAGGAACGAGGCTGTTCACCACGAGCGGGCGCTCGATCGGGATAAGATCGCGGCTGGAAACGAGACTCTCCTGGCTGAAGGGGATCTTGAACTGGCCGACGGTCACTCTGGCCCACTTGAGATAATTAAAGTCGACTCGAGCGTCCAGCAGCTCCGGGCAACGAATGGCATCCGCCTGAATCTGGTAGCTGATCTTTTTGGCCAGGTCGCCATCGAGGGAGAGTCGCGCCCTGCGTATCTCAAGCGGGTCGTTAGTACCCGGAGCGGCCGTCCACCGACTCTGTACGTAGCCGCTGATTCGGAGGGGAATGTGACTGAGGAGTGCGTCTTCCCGCGGCACCTGCGGACTCGGTTTGTCTGCGGGATTCCCGCCGGAGTTGGAGGTCACATCGACCTGGGATGTGCCCGGAACTTTCTTCGGGACGCTGCCTTGCGTTTGTGGGGGGAGTTGATCCTGGCGGGGTTCCTGCCTGAATTCGGAGCGGAGTGCGGCTGCTTCATCCTCCGTCACAACGTGTTTTTTCAGCAAGAGTTCCAACAGTCGGTCGACGTCCGAGGAGTAGGCCGCCTCGGCCGTTACGACGACTCCAAGTGCCACAAGCTGAGCCAGAACGAACAGAAAGTGTTCTATCCTTTTCACTGTCTCTCCCTGGGGTTTTTGGCATAACACCTCCAGTCGTCTGGTCGGGTTAACCGTGGTGAAGTGTGAGAGTCCTCCCTCGGTCGGGTGGGCCCTCACGGGAAGCCTTTACCGACCATCAGGCTTTTCGGCCGAATCTTCTCCGTCTTCTGGATTTCCACCAAGTGGCCGTCGTGCACGGTCAAGCTCACCGAACCGTAGCGAAGGCTGCGCAGGGCCACAATCAACTCGTGTAGGAGCTTGACTTCCGCAGGCAAGAGGCCTTCCCCGGTCAGTTCAACGTTGCTTTCCATTCCAGGACTCCTCAACACTCTGAGAGCCGAATCCACACCGTCTCACGCGTGACCCTTCGCCCGGGTGTGGCACAGATCAGCGAGAGACGTGTGATCAAGAATGCCCGCGGCGGCATTGCGAACATCCAGTAAGACCTGATAAAGCCCGCTGTGCTTCTTGTCGCGCTTGACCAGGCTGCGTAGAGATTCAGCATCGCCCATCGGGGCCAGGGGACCATCAATGGTCCGGATGATTTCGCCCAGAAAAATCCTAGAAGGCGCGCGCTTCAGTTGGTAGCCGCCCTTCGCGCCGCGCGAGCTAACTACGAAACGAGCCCTTTTCAGGTCCACGAGGATTGCCTCCAGAAACTTTTCCGGAATCGATTCCGAGGTTGCAATGTCATGGATCTTATTGGGTCTCCCCGGATAGTGTTTCGCCAGATTGATCATCGCCTCCAACGCGTAAAGCCCCTTATGAGAAATCTTCATGACTGTTATAAGTAATCCTATGGAAGTGCTAGACTATTCTCCTCGGTGCCTGTTGTCAAGCACTTTTTTCATGTTCGGATCTGGTACTTTTGGACTGTTTCTCCTCCAACAAGGCAAAGCGCCTCTCGAGTTACTCCCGATAAGGCACCTTACCGGCAATTGGACTTTTTCCCCGTCAGACACACCACGCCGTAGGACCGACGAAGTGTGACTTCGCACCTCTTCGCGTGAATCACCCAACTGGCCCATTACCCAATTCTGGGCACATCGAATGCTATCAGTCCGGACTTCTTGGGATTCGGCGATGTCCCTAGAAATTGGGTGGGTCAGACCGCCTGAGTCTCGTCCGCACCCTCCAACGGAGTTTCCTTCCACTCCGGCAATGGTAAAAGATAGCAAGCGATATGAAAGGGAACACTGCGGCTTGCTGAGATCCGCTTGACATGTTCGCGGATGAGGTCAACTCTAGACATGAGAAGAATTGGCCAAGCAGGGTATCCGCTGAGGGAGAGGAGATTGGCGGAGGCGGAAGCGAGCGGAAGGATATTGAGAAAATGAACAAGGAACTGCCGCGGTTCGACGTGCCGGGGCAAGTGGCGTTGGTGACGGGAGCGGCTCGAGGCTTGGGGCGCTCGTGCGCGCTCGCACTGGCCGAAGCAGGGGCGGACGTCGCCTTGGGGTTGCGCGACGTGTCCAGCGGAGGCGACCTGACGAAGGAAATTCAAGCCACGGGGCGGCGGGCGCTGCCGGTGCAAATGGATGTGACGCGTCGAGACCAGATCGAAGAAGCGATTGCAAAGGTCAAAACGCATTTTGGCCACCTGGACATTCTGGTCAACAATGCCGGGCTCGGGTATTCCGACCTCGCCGAGAATGTGCGCGAGGAGGATTTCGATCACACGCTGGCGGTGAATCTGAAAGGCACGTTCTTTGCGAGTCAGGCGGCGGGAAAGCTGATGATCCGGCAAAAGCGCGGACGCATCATTAACATGAGCTCCCAAGCGGCCCTGGTGGCCCTGCCGACGGAGTCAGTCTATTGCATGACGAAGGCAGGCATCTCGCATCTGACGAAGTGTCTGGCAGTGGAGTGGGGTAAACATAACATCACGGTCAACGCCGTCGCGCCGACTTTCATTACCACGCCAGGGACGGAGGAGGCGCTTTCCGACGACGCGTTCCGAGCCGACGTGTTATCTCGGATTGTGCTCGGTCGGATCGGCAAGCCCAGCGACGTGGCCGGCGTGGTGGTCTTTCTGGCCTCGCCCGCGGCTGCGCTGATCACCGGCGCGACGATCCTGGTGGACGGCGGTTGGACCGCCCGCTGAGGGCGAGGAAGTCCATTTGGGCTCGAACCGAAACTGGACCGTCTCGTTTCGTGGCCGCGCCGCTTGACACACAACGCAGCCCGGCGGAGAATTCGCAAATTATGAAACTTGTCTGCCTGGCCTTACTCATCGTTCAGTTTTTCTTGCTCCCCGGTCCGATCGTCTCCGGCGGCCCTCCCCGCGCCTCGCGAGCCGCCGCTGTGGTCGAACGTCCGCCGATTGTCGGTGTCGCTCACATCGGACTTCGGACGGACGATTTGCCGGTTGCCCGCAAGTTCTATCACGGCGTACTTGGATTTGACGAACCTTTTACGGTCGACAAACCTTCCGGAGGTTTGCTGCTGACCTATTTCAAGGTTAATGACCATCAGTACATCGAAGTCTTTCCCGAGCTCGAGAGCGCGACCGAAGACCGCCTCTCGCACATCTCCTTCGAGACGACGGATGCCCAGCGACTGCGGGATTATCTCGCGAGCCGTGGCGTCAAGGTGCCGGAGGCGCTCGAGCCTGGCCTGGACGGAAACCTGAGCTTCAACGTGACGGATCCGAATGGCCATGTGGTGGAGTTCGTAGAGTATCGTGCCGGCTCGTTGCACAGCCGCAATTTCGGCAAGTTCCTCCCAGACGCACGGATTTCACAGCGCATCATCCACGTGGGCGTCGTCGTTCAGGACCGAGCCGCGGCAGACCGCTTTTACCGTGACACGCTCGGATTCCACGAGATCTGGCACGGCGGGATGACCGACACCCGCACCGACTGGGTGGACATGCGCGTGCCCGAAGGCACCGATTGGCTGGAGTACATGCTCAACGTGCAGAATCCTTCGCCGCGTACTTTGGGAGTGATGCACCACCTGGCGCTCGGAGTCCCCAGCGTCGAGGCGGGGTACAAGACGGTGACGGGTCGCGGGTACAAAGATGGAAAGCCCTCGATTGGCCGCGACGGCAAGTGGCAGTTTAACCTCTACGATCCGAACGGCACCCGCG
>QHZM01000073.1 GCA_003224665.1 Acidobacteriota bacterium | reverse complement strand
CACGGTCCTCGGAACAAACAACATTGACCACCATCGCACGGCGGACTTCCCTTCCCTCGTAAGAGCGCTGACCGCGGCCCGCGCCACGGACCGATACGCCGCGATGGAGGACGTATTCGAAGCGTCGAGCCTCCTGCTCGTGGGCAATGATCCCACCCACCAGCACCCCTTGCTCGCTTACCAAATCCGGCAAGCTGTCCGCCAGCACGGCGCCCGTCTCTATGTTGTACACCGCTCCGAGATCAAGCTACGCCGCCAGGCGACTCTCTATGCGAGAGTGAAAAACGAAGCGGAGGCTGTAAAAACGCTGGCAGGGAGTGAGGCTTCTGGACCGAGCCCCACGGGCGAAGAGGCTCAAGAGCTCACCACCCTGCGCGAAAAGCTTTTCCACGAAAGCGACACGGTCATCATTTTCGGCGACGAGGTCCAAGGGCAGGCGGTGGAAGACCTGGTCCGCTGGGGACTGACCCTCCCCAGCCGCACGCGTTTTATCGCTCTTGGCGATTATGCGAACTCCCGCGGTGCCTCGGACATGGGCCTGCTGCCCCAATGCCTCCCGGGTTACCAAGCCGTCGGAGACCAGGCCGGGCGCGCTCGATATGAGGGCGTGTGGGGCACCAAACTTCCGCCCAAACCAGGACGGAACATCCGGGAAATCCTCGACGGAGTGCTATCGGGCGAAACCAAGGCGTTGCTTGTCTTCGGGTCTAATCCGGTCAAGACGTTCGAGCTCGCTCCCTCAATCCGGGCCAAGCTTGAATTTCTTTTCGTCGCAGACCTTTTCCGCACCGAAACCGCCGCCCTCGCTGACGTCGTGGTACCCGCCACGAGTTTCGCCGAGAAGGCCGGGACCGTCACCAACACCTGCGGGCAGGTGCAGGCGCTCAAAAAGGCGATGCGCAAAGCGGGAACACAGAGCGACCTGGAAATTCTGCTGGCGCTTGCGCGCCTCATCGGGCAGGCCTGGCCGTACAATTCGCCGGACGACGTCTTGCGAGAAATCATTCGTTCCGTGCCTGGATACGCAATAGCTCTCCCAAACTTGCTCGTCGGGCGAGCCGTAGCCACGCGGCCCGAGGGAGTGCCGCCCGCGCTCGAGCGTCCGGACATAGTTTTCTCGTCGCGCGACTCCCTCTTCACCTCCGGGAGTGTAAGCCTTTATAGTTGGGCTCTCAATTCGGTCGACGAGGCTGGAAAACCTCATGGCCACTTCTTCTGAGGCGATCTCCCTCCTTCTCGTAACTCTGGCCAAAGTTGCTGTTGTCCTTTTCATTTTGCTGACGGCGATCGCCTATCTTGTGTGGGTCGAACGAAAAGTGGTCGCCCACATTCAGTCCCGCTGGGGTCCCTACCTGGTAGCCCCTCACGGGCTGCTCCAGCCGCTGGCCGACGGTCTCAAGTTCCTCTTCAAAGAGGACATCGTCCCCACCGAGGCCGACCGCCTCGTTTACTGGCTGGCACCCTTCCTGGCCTTCACGCTCGCCTTCCTTTCCATTTCAGTGATTCCCTTCGGCGAGTCCTTCCAATGGCGGGGACATGAGCTATTTCAAATCACCGACCTGAACGTCGGCGTGCTCTTTGTACTGGCCGTCACTTCGCTTGGCGTCTACGGGATCGTGCTCGCGGGATGGGCTTCCAACAGCAAGTACCCGTTGTTTGGCGGTCTGCGGTCTTCCGCACAAATGATCAGCTACGAGTTATCCCTCGGTCTTGCGCTGGTGGGGGTGGTCATGGTCTCGGGTACGCTGAGCCTGCGCAGAATCGTGGAACTCCAGAGCGGCGTCTGGCACGCGGGAAGCCATTCCACTTTCCTCCCGCACTGGAATGTCTTGGTGCAGCCCGTCGGCTTCCTGGTTTACTTCACGTCGGCGATTGCAGAGACCAACCGCGTGCCCTTCGATCTTCCGGAAGGCGAAACGGAACTTGTTGCGGGCTTCCACACCGAGTACAGCAGCTTTAAATTCGCGCTCTTCTTCATCGCCGAATACGCCAACATGGTCACCGTCTCGTGCCTCGCCACGTTGCTGTTTTTCGGCGGCTGGCTGGGGCCTGTCTTTGGCCCGAGCTGGCTGCACCCTTTGCTTTCAGTTTTCTGGTTTTGTCTGAAAGTGTTTTGTTTCCTCTTTTTCTACATCTGGATGCGCGGCACGCTGCCGCGCTTTCGTTATGACCAGTTGATGGCCTTCGGCTGGAAATTCCTTCTGCCGGTCGGTTTGCTCAACATCCTGGTAACGAGCTTCCTGCTGGCTTGGCAAAGCTCCTAGGTTATGGCGGCACTCTTTTACATCGTCGCGGGCGTGGCCGTTCTGGCGGCGCTGAGCGTGGTCCTTCAGCGCACCCCGGTCTATAGCGCGCTTTCTCTCATTGTCGTGCTTTGTTCGCTGGCGGTGCTCTACCTGCTCATCGGCGCCGAATTCCTGGCGGTCATTCAGGTGATCGTTTACGCCGGCGCCATCATGGTGTTGTTCGTGCTGGTCATCATGCTCCTCAACGCCCGGCGGGAGACACCCGGCGACCGCAGCCGCCTGGCCCCATTGCTGGGCGCTCCGCTGCTGGCCGTGTTCCTCGCGGAGTTCTTTTTTGTGATCGTGAAGCAATTGCCCCGAGGAAGTGAATCAAGCGCGGCTCCGCTTGATTCGGGGCCGGCGGCGATCGGGGGGCTTCTTTTCCGCAACTACGTCCTCCCGTTTGAAGTGACGTCGGTCCTGATCCTGGTAGCGATCCTAGGCGCCGTCGTCCTGGCCAAGAAGGAACTCTGAGGTCATCGAGGAAAATGGTCCCGGTATCCCATTATCTCCTGCTCAGCGTTGTGCTCTTCAGCCTCGGTGTGGCAGGCTTTCTCATTCGTCGCAACGTGATAACGGTTTTCATGAGCATCGAATTGATGCTCAACGCCGTCAATCTCGCATTTGTGGCGTTTTCGCGTCACCTTGGCAATCTGGACGGCCAGCTTTTTGTATTTTTCGTCATTGTCGTGGCCGCCGCTGAAGCCGCGGTGGGCCTGGCCATCATTATTGCTCTCTACCGGACTCGCGAGTCCTTGAGCGTTGATGATCTCGATTCGATGAAACTGTAGTCGCTGATGCCCGCGCGTGGGCAATCGCCCGGGCCCTCGAAAACGACTCCGCGACGGATGTTTGCGCCGCGCGTGAGGGGGCGCCAGTCACGGAGTACCGGGCAGGCCTCGAAGGCTGTTCGCGCAAGCCCAGAGTAAAAAGGCGAGCGATCTCCCTGCACGCCGCCTTGCTGACCGCGTAGAAATTTTCCGCGTGCAGCGAGCCAGCCGCGTTCATCTACAGATACTTCACCTGGATCCAGTCAGGCGGATTGCAGGCCGACTTCAAGCTTTACTACGACCGTTTGACCCTGGTCATGACGGTCACCGTCACGGTCGTCTCCTTCCTCATCCACCTCTACTCGCGCGGGTACATGGAGCACGAGGGCGGCTACTACCGCTTCTTCGCTTATCTCAACCTTTTCCTCTTCATGATGCTCCTGCTCGTGACCGCCGGAAACTACCTGCTGATGTTCGTGGGCTGGGAAGGCGTCGGGCTGTGTTCCTACCTGTTGATTGGATTTTATTTCCGCAAGAAGTCCGCTTCGGACGCGGGCAAAAAGGCCTTCATCGTTACTCGCATCGGTGATGTGGGCTTCACGTTGGGCGTCGCACTCACGTTCTGGACCTTTAACTCCCTCGATTTTCAGGAGGTCTTCGCGCGCGTATCCACGCTCCTGCTCGGCGACCACGAAACGACTCTGACCGCGATTTGCCTGCTGCTGTTCTTGGGCGCGGTGGGCAAGTCCGCCCAGCTTCCACTTTACGTCTGGCTTCCGGACGCGATGGAAGGCCCGACGCCCGTAAGCGCATTGATCCACGCCGCAACGATGGTGACAGCGGGAGTTTACATGGTGGCGCGGTCAAGCGGCCTTTATGCCCACGCGCCGCTCGCCTTGGAGACCGTCGGCGCTGTCGGCTGCCTGACGGCGTTTTTTGCAGCGACCATTGCGCTCGCTCAGAACGATCTGAAGCGGATGCTGGCGTATTCGACGATCAGCCAGCTTGGCACCATGTTCGTGGGCTGCGGCTCGGGCCTATTCGCCGGCGGCATTTTCCACCTGATGACTCACGCCTTTTTCAAATCGCTTTTGTTCCTCGGCGCGGGAAGCGTCATGCACGCACTGAGCGGCGAACTCGACATGAGAAAGATGGGCGGGCTTCGCCATAAGATGAGGACCACGTTCTGGACGTTCCTCATCGCCACGCTTGCCATCAGCGGCATCCCGCCGTTCTCGGGTTTTTTCAGCAAGGACCAAATCTTGACCGGCGCTTATCTGGGCCCGCTCGGGCATCCATGGCTTTACTGGCTAGGCACGCTGACCACGGCTCTGACCGCCTTCTACATGTTCCGCGCGGTCTTCTTGACCTTTTTCGGGCCTTTGCGGCTTGCACCCGCACTCGCGGATGACGTGCGCGAGAGCGGGCCGAAGATGACCCGGCCTCTGGTCGTGCTGGCCGTCTTTTCGGCGATCGCAGGTTACGTGAGCCTGCCCAAGACTTTCGGCGGCACCGAATGGTTCGACCGATACCTCAATCCGGTGTTCAGCTCCTCCGAGTCTTTCCTTCACTCGACTGCCGAAAAGGCGCTCGCTTCGGGCCCGAGCGAGGGCATTCTGATGGCGATCTCTCTCGCAGCGGCGGCAGCCGGCATCCTGGCGGCGTACTGGTTCTACATGGCATCGCCCGAGTTGCCCGACCGCCTTGCGGTGAAGTTCAGCGGAATTTACAGGGCCGTCGTCAACAAGTATTACGTGGACGAACTCTACGATTGGCTTGTGGTGCGGCCGGTCCGGGCGGGAGCCGAAAACTTTATGTGGCGGAAGATGGACGAAGTGGCGATTGACGGCGTTATGGTCAACGGGACCGCCGCCGTCGCGGCTGGCGCGGGCAACATCCTGCGGCGCATTCAGTCCGGCAACTTGCGGAGTTACGCGGCCTGGGTGCTGCTCGGCACGGTGGTCTGGCTGGCCTACATACTCTTGCGTCCCTGAGAAGAAGCCGCGATTCCAGTCGGCCAATCCCCTGAGTCGCTGACTCGAAGGCGCGAGGTGCTGAAGGCAAATCTCCGATGCTCCCCTGGCTCCAAAACCACCAATTGACGGCGCTCACTTTCCTTCCTCTGCTCGGGGCGGCCGTCCTCGGTTTCATTCCCCGTAATGCTGCGGGGCGCATCCGGTGGGTGGCGCTCGGCACTTCACTCCTTGCCTTTGCCCTCGCCCTG
Source organism: Acidobacteriota bacterium (assembly GCA_003224665.1). Classification (GTDB taxonomy): domain Bacteria; phylum Acidobacteriota; class Terriglobia; order UBA7540; family UBA7540; genus QHZM01. Next base: position 5,004 of record QHZM01000073.1, on the reverse strand, counting down.
CGAATCTTTTTTTCCTTGAGCGCAGTGCATCTTGGGCCGCAATTCGTCGAACACTACCCTTGGATCAACTCGCCGCCGATCAACTATCACCTTGGGGTTGACGGCCTCAGCGTGCTCCTCGTCCTCCTGACCGCGTTCCTGACGCCGCTCTCTCTCCTCGCCTCCTGGTCGTCCATTACCGCGCGCGTCAAGGAATTCCACGTGTTCATCCTGGCGCTCGAGACCGGCATGATCGGCGCGTTCGTTTCGCTCGACCTCGTTCTGTTTTTCCTATTCTGGGAATTGATGCTGATCCCGATGTATTTCCTGATCGGGGTGTGGGGACACGAGCGCCGGCTCTACGCGGCCGTGAAATTTATTCTCTACACGATGGCCGGCTCCGCGCTGATGCTGGTGGGAATCATCTACCTCTACAACCTGACCGGGACTTTCAACTACCAGATGCTCCTGGCCCAGCTTTCAACGGGCCAGCTCGGCTTGCCCTGGCGGGCGGAGAAGCGCGGGCGTCCTGCTGAAAATGGGCACGTACGGGATGCTGCGCTTTTGCCTTCCGCTTTTCCCGCAAGCCTCGAGGCACTTCGCGCCTTTCATCGGCGTCCTCGCCGTCATCGGAATTATTTACGGATCGCTGGTCGCCATGGTCCAGCCGGACCTCAAGCGGCTCGTCGCCTACTCTTCCGTCGCGCACCTCGGGTTCGTTGTCCTTGGGATATTTGCCTTTAACACGCTGGGCATCGAAGGCGCGATTTACCAGATGTGCAATCACGGCGTCTCGACCGGCGCGTTATTCATCCTGGTGGGCATGCTTTACGACCGCCGTCACTCCCGCTTGATCCGTGACTTCGGCGGACTCGCCACAACCGTTCCCGTCTATGCCACGTTTTTCATGATCGTGACGCTTTCGTCGCTCGGTCTCCCCCTGCTCAACGGGTTTGTGGGCGAGATCCTGATCATTCTCGGCGCCTTCGACGCGCGCAGACTATTCGGGGTGCTGGCGGCCGTCGGCGTCGTCCTGGCAGCCGTTTATCTTCTCTGGATGTTCCAGCGCGTGTTTCTGGGAGAGATGACGAGCGACGAAAACCGGAAGCTGCCTGACTGCAATTGGCGCGAACGGGCCATCCTCGTTGCCGTCGTTGTGGTCATCCTGGTCATGGGGACTTACCCGCAGCCTTTCCTGAGGCGACTGGACAACAGCGTTGCGCAAGTTGTCCGGCGCGTCGAGCCGGCGACCGTGACCTTTGTCTCGCCGGCCGCGCTCCCGGAGCGGACCCGATGATCCCCCTTCATACCGCAGACTTCGTCCGCGTCCTGCCGGAGGCCATCCTTTCGGCTTTCGCGATCCTGGTGATGGTCTTCGAACCGTTCATTCCGGCGGAGAGAAAGAGCCTGCTCGGATGGTTTGCGTTGTTCGGAGTTGCGGCCGCGGGCGCGGGGGCCGTCCGGACGTCCTTTTCACCGGGTCTGGCCTTCGGCGGAACCGTTGCCGCCGACCCTTTCAGCCTTTACTTCATCTTCCTGTTTCTCCTCGTCGCCTCGCTCACGCTGCTCGGCTCGATGAATTACCTCGAGCGCGACCGGGTCCACCACGGGGAGTTCTACGCCCTGGTCTTGATGGCGACGGTGGGCATGTGCTTTATGGCCGCCTCCGCTGAACTGATCATGATTTTCATCGGCCTCGAGATTTCATCGCTTTCGACCTACGTCCTTGTAGGCTTCAAGCGCCGGGAGAGGCAGTCCGTCGAAGCCGCGGTGAAATACTTCTTGCTGGGCTCGTTCGCCACGGCGTTTTTCCTCTATGGCATCGCCTTCGTTTACGGCCTCACGGGCACGACAAACCTGCTCGGGCTGAGCGAGCACGTTGTGGCGCCCGCTCAGTGGTCCTCCTTGATGCGGCTTGCGCTGATCCTCATGTTCGTCGGCCTTGCCTTCAAGGCGTCAACGGTCCCCTTCCATATCTGGACTCCGGATGTTTATCAGGGCGCCCCCGCGCCCGTCACCGCGTTCCTCTCGGTCGGCCCAAAGGCTGCTGCCTTCGCCGTGCTCTTGCGCGTCCTGCTGGGCGGAATGGCATCCGCCGGCCCGCTCACCTTCCGGATGGTCTGGATTTCCGCCGCCCTCACGATGAGCCTGGGTAACCTCGCAGCACTCGCGCAGACGAATTTGAAGAGAATGCTGGCCTATTCTTCCATCGCCCACGCGGGATATATCCTGGTCGGCGTCGCCGCGGCAATGGCAGGGACTGGAACAGAAGGCGTTTCGTCGGTCCTCTTCTACCTCGCGGCTTATTCCCTCATGAACCTCGCCGCCTTCATCCTGATCGCGCATCTGGCGGGGACCGGGGAGCGCCGCACGTCGGTGGATGACTATACCGGCCTCGCGTACGAGCGCCCCGGCGTTTCAGCCTGCCTGATGGTGCTCCTGCTTTCCCTCGCGGGTTTTCCGGCGACGGCGGGATTTCTTGGGAAGTTCTATTTGTTTCGCGCCGCTGTCCACGGGCACCTCGTCGGCCTCACCATTCTCGCCGTGCTGAACAGCGTGGTCTCCGTTTACTACTATTTGCGGCTCGTCGTCGCGATGTATATGCAGGAAGGCAAAACGGCGGCTTCAACGCTCGCATTGCCCTGGCCGCTCCGCGCGGCGCTCGCGGTCAGCCTGGTCGGGATCTTCTACTTGGGACTTTACCCCAATCAGTTCTTGGGTCTGGTCAATCTCGCTGCTAATCCCCTTCCCTAACCCCGGCCACTGAAGGCAGGATGAATTTCCCCTGCGCCGAAAAACCATCCGGCGCCCCAACCCGGATTTCGCCTTCCGGCAGGTATGGCGCCCACTTCATTAAGTGAATTCAATCACCACCCGGCCGGAAATCTTCCCTTGGCGCATTCTTTCAAAAACTGAGTTGATTTCTTCCAGGCGACAAGTTTCCGCTACGGTCTTGATTTTTCCGGCCGACGCCAGAGCGAGGACTTCGCGCAAGTCCTGGCGCGTCCCCACAGCAGAAGTCAGGATGCGGATGCCCTTTGCCACGCTTCCAAGGATCGGGAGCGAGAAGTTCCCCTGAGGCAAGCCGACCAGGACCAGAGTCCCGCCGCGACGGAGCGCCTTGAATCCCTGTTCGACGGCCTGGGGCGCCGGCGCCAGATTCAGAACAACATGCGCGCCCCCGAGGGACCGAATGGCCTCGTCGACTTTCTCGCGGCTCGCGTCGAAGGCGAAGTCCGCGCCGAGCCGGCGAGCGAATTCGAGTTTGCTTGAGTCGATATCGACAACTACAACTCTCGCCCCGATGACCTTGGTGATCTGAACAGCGTAATGCCCAAGGCCGCCGAGCCCCCACACCGCGACCGTATCCCCCAGCCGCGCGCCCGATATCTTGAGAGCCCGATAGGGCGTAAGCGCCGCGCAATAGAGCGGGGCGGCGTCCACAAAAGTCAATTCCGGCGGCACCGGCACGGCAAATTCAGCCGAGGCCTTGGCGTACTCGGCGTATCCACCATCGACCATGAAACCGGTCACGACAATCGCCGGACAGAGCGGTTCCCGATCGCTCGTGCAGAACTCGCAGGTCCCGCACGTCGAATAGATCCACGGGATGCCGGCCCGGTCACCCTCCTTGAAGTTTGAGACGCCGGGGCCGACCCCGCGGACAACCCCGACGACCTCGTGTCCTAAAATCAAAGGCAGCTTTGGCAAGGACCATTCGCCCGCCGCCAGGTGGAGGTCCGTATGGCAAACGCCGCAAGCCTTGACCTCAAGGAGGATTTCTCCAGCGGCCGGCCGTGGATCTTCCACGTCTTCGACGACCAGCGGAGCGCCGGGCTTGCGAAGCACGGCAGCTTTCATCGGCAAGGGTTCGACGCGCTTCGGAAGGCGCGCACAAGTTCATGTAGAGGCGGCATTACGCCGCCATTTTGTGCTCTTCTTAGCAAATGGCGTTCCTGCTCTGCGCGATTGCCGCGACAGACAGCTCCCCCGCACAGAGCGTGGGGCCGTCCGTCAAGAAAAAAAGAGGGAGGCCAAAGCCTCCCTCATAACCGAACCTGCGCAGGTCTAGGTCACCTTGGCGAAGATCATCGCGAAGGTAAACAAGGCCAGGGTTTCAATGAACACCAAGCCCAAGATGAGGGCGAACTGGATGTGTGGGCGCGCACCGGGATTGCGCGCCAGGCCCTCGCACGCTGCGGCGGCGACCTTTGATTGCGAGAACCCGCAGACCGCGGCAGCAATCGCCATCGCAAAGCCTGAGGTAATGGCCACCCAGTTGGTGGCCGCCTGATCTGCCGGCGCGGCTCCGCCCTGGGCGAATGCCGGGGCAGCTACCAGCAGCCCTCCGAGGAGCCCGCATACCATGAGAATTACGCGTTTCACTATTGCCTCCTTTAGGCCCCCGCGTTCGTAAGTGCACAGGAGCCATTTGGAACCCGCCGGTGGGTGGTTTCCCGTCAACCCTCTAGCAGACGAGACCCACGCTGGCGGGCCGTTTATCGCAGGGGCTCAGCACGCTGTGCCCCTGCAAGATCAATGCTCTTCCGCTACCGCCAAGCTGATATAAACCGCGAGCAGCAGCATGAAGATATAAGCCTGAATAAATGAAACGAAGACGTGCAATGCCATCATCGTTGCAGGGACTCCGATCGGGATGAGTCGAGCAAAAACATGCTCCAGGAGTTCTCCAACAAACATATTGGCATAAAGACGCACGCTGAGAGATAGAAGCCGGAAAGCGTTACTAATGATCTCGACAGGAAAAATCAAAGGAGCAATGATCAGCATCGGCCCGCAGAAATGCCTTAGGTAGCCAAGCAGGCCGTGGTGACGGATTCCCTGAAAGTTATAGTAGACAAACGCCACTACGGCACATCCCAACGTCACCTGGATGTGCCCCGTGGGGGTCTCGAGGGTCGGTATCAGGCCGAGCAAATTGGAGAGTACAACGAAGAGGCCGAGGGTGCCGAGCATGGCCACGTAGCGACGGCTGTCGTGACCGATGATCTCTTCCGCCAGCCC
>QHZM01000072.1 GCA_003224665.1 Acidobacteriota bacterium | reverse complement strand
TGGATGGAAGCCACCGGACGCGGCCATTTTGTGGGAGTCACCATGTCGGTCATCGAGAACGCCGACGGCTGGTGGGGCGAAGGCGACGATATGTTCTTCGTTGACGGTGAGGCGACACCTTCCATCAACGGGACCGGCTCTGAAGACTACTTCCTGGGCGCGTGGGACTTCGGGGACAAGTCATTCTCCTACGGGCTGTTTGGCGCGCCCGTCAAGGGCGAAGAGCGCGCCGGCGCCCGATGGTCGGTGTACCGCTTCCACCTCGATTCGCCGATCACGTTTACGAAATCTCTGCGGGCCACCATCGAGCACGGTCACGCCAACGACCGCTCCGATAATCATTCCTCGGTTGCCTACTGGTACCAGACGGAGCCACACGCCGCGTTTCCCGCGCTCCCGCCAGTGGAACAGCGGCTGCCCAGGCTTCACCCGTCGGAGGGCCCAGGCAAGTAATGACTTGCGGAGTGGAATCGGAAGACGAATTTCAGCGCGGACCAGGTTTCGTCAACGACACAGACCTTGACATCCACCAGATCTTGTTTCAGGCCGATTTCTCTGACGACGTTCCCATCCAGATCACTCTCGATTTTTGACGAGCGCTTCGGCCAGGAGACCCCAAGGAGTCCGTCTGTCTCGAGCGCCCACTTCAGACGGGGAACCGCAACCTCAAGACTTCGCTTTTCCCTGGAGAAAAAGTGGATGAGGTCGAGCGGGCCCTCGAGTCTCTCCAGAACCGCGACACCTTTCGGCAAGCGCCCCAACGCGGCCGGGTTGTCCCGGGGGGCGTCCACGATCGCTATTATGAATCCTTCTCGAATCCCGAGTTTTTGGACTAAAGGCGTGTTCGAGTAGCCGGACGCCATCTTCGGCCTTCCCTGAACGCGAAGGAAATCCTAACAAGCTCAAAAGGGCCGCCGCCCGCGGGCCATCCCCATGCATCTATCCCGCCGCCCGCTTTGTCCCCACGATCTGAGCTTCGAGTTCCGCCATGTCGAGGACGATGACTTTGCGAATTTCGAGGCGCAGGATGCCCCGGTCCACAAAGCGCCGCAGGTTGCGCGAGACCAGATCACGCACCGTGCCGATTTCGGCGGCAATCTCCTGATTGGTTTCCGCCAGAGGGAACTCGATTCCACGCCTGGTGCGGAGGCCGTGACTCAGCGCTCGGTCGCGCAAAAAACGCGCCAGGCGGTGGCTGACTTCCTTGAAGGAGAGCTCCTCGACCAGGCTGGTCAGGTAGCGAAACCGCCACGCCAAAGTCCGGATGACCGTAAACGCCACCTCCGAGTTTTTCCGGCACAGGTCCAGAAATTTGCGCTTGGGAAGAAAAAGCAGAGTCGAGTCCTCGACGGCGAGGGCAGAGGCGGGAAAAGTCCCGCCGTCAAAAAGGGGGAGGTCGCCCACCGTCGACCCGGCGCGCTCGATCACCAGGACCTGCTCGCGCCCGTTTTCGGCCGCCTTGAAAAGTTTGATGGCGCCGGATTGAATCACAAAAAGGCCGTCGCAAGGCTCGCCCTCAGCGACCAGGATTTCGTCCTTGGCCACGCGCCGGGCGACGCAGTGGTTGGCAAGGTCTTTCAGGTCTTCCGCGGGTAAGACGGCGAAAAAAGGCACACGGCGGAGCGTTGCGACGGGATCGAGCGGAAACATAGTCTCAATCCTAAGCCCTTGCAACACAAGGGGCAAGCGCCGCGTTGACTGTGGCAGGGACGCGGCTTGCCGGAGTAAAATAGGTTTTTCTCAGGGGGCCCGACTTAAGTCGTCGCGCCGGAGACAGCACATGTGTAAATTAAACCCCTGAGGGTTCAATCCCCTGAAAGTCGGTGGCCCTCAGGAGGAGGCCAAGATGGCCTACATAATCGCTGAACCCTGCATCGGCACAAAAGACACCGCATGCGTGGACGTCTGCCCGGTGGACTGCATCCACCCTCGCAAAGACGAGGCCAACTTCGCCGACGTCACCCAGCTCTACATCGATCCCGTGGAGTGCATTGACTGCGGAGCGTGTGTCCCTGTGTGTCCCGTCACAGCCATTTTCCCTTTGGAGGATCTTCCGGAAAAATGGAAAAGCTTCATCGAAACAAACACGGGGTACTATAAGAAGTAGTCCAGGGAAGCGTTCTCGAAACTCTGCTCGAGTCTCAGGCACTCGAGGGTTGTCTATCGCGTAATTTCACCCGGCATTCCTGAGACAAGTGGACGGCGGTATTCGAGGCTGTCCCCCCACCTAAGCCCGCTCCTTCCGATGCGAGCGGGCGCCGAGAGCCTGGCTTCAGCGGAACCTACTTAAAATCAAGCGGTTAGTGAAAAACTATTTCAACATTTGGGTTGACCCAGCGCAAAGCGCCCCTTAGAATTTCCCTATGGGGACGAGGGGTCTGCCCCTGCTCAGAACCGGTCATCTTCTGAGGGAAGGAACGATTATTTTTCCGAGGGTCAAGTTCATTTTCGGTATCGCTGCCGCGCTTGTGCTGGCGGCTTGCGGGGGCGCAGAAAAACGCAAGGTGGCGGTCCGCCAAACCCCCAAGGCACCCCAGGTCTTACCCCTCCGGTCGATCCGGCCTATTCTTCAGTCGGTTGACGTACCCAAGCCTGACGCTGTTGATAAGCTCATCGAACAGGCGGAGGACTTGTACTCGGCAGGCCTCGACGAGTACCGCGCCGGCAATCTGGATAAAGCCAAAGAGAAATTCGACCAGGCGCTGAGCGTCATCCTCGAGTCGAAATTCAATGTCGATGAACAGAACCGTCTTCGCGCAGAGTTCGACAAGCTGGTAGAAGACATCCACAGCGTCGAGCTCACTTCACTCGAACGCGGCGACGCTCTGGCGCTGCACCACTACGTGCCGGCCCCGATCGAGTCCTTTGCCGGGCTTACTTTCCCTGTCGATCCCAACGTCAAGCAGCAAGTCCAGCAGGAAGTGAAAACGGTCCGCTCGGACCTTCCCCTGGTGTCAAACGACCTCGTGGCCGGGGTCATCAATTACTTTCAGTCCCAGCAGCGCGGCCAGCAGTTCGTTCGCAAAATTCTCGAGCGCTCGGGCATCTATCAACCCGTCATCACCGAAGCGTTGCGGAAAGAGGGTATGCCGCAGGATTTGATTTACCTGGCGGGAGCGGAAAGCGCTTTTAACCCGTTCGCCCTTTCCCGCGCCGGGGCCAAGGGGGTCTGGCAGTTCATGCTGGGGACTGGCCTGCTTTACGGGCTCAAGAAGGACCGCTGGGTGGACGAACGGGAAGACCCCGTGAAATCGACCTCGGCGGCCGTACGGCATTTGAAGAACTTGTATCAGATGTTCGGGGACTGGTATCTGGCGATGGCGGCCTACGACACGGGGGCCATCAACGTCCAGCGGGCCATCGAGAAAACCGGTTACGCCGACTTCTGGATGCTGCGCAAGCTCCATGCGTTGCCGAGGGAAACCGAAAACTACGTTCCCATTATTCTGGCCGCGGCGCTGATCGCCAAGGATCCCAAAGCTTACGGTTTCGACCTCTCGCCGGCGCCGCCGCTCGCGACCGATCGGGTGGCGATCGGCGCGCCCACGGACCTTCGCCTGGTCGCGCAACTGATTGACCACCCTGTGGAGGAATTGATCCAGCTCAACCCGAGCCTCCTGCGCTGGACGACACCTGCGAACAACGCCCAGTTCGTCCTCAACCTTCCTCCCGGGACCCGGGAGACCTACGAGAAGGCGATCGCTTCGATCCCCGAAGACAAGCGCATTTGGTGGCGCGCCCACAAAGTGGAGGAAGGCGAAACACTCCCGAGCCTGGCGAGGAAATACCGCATTTCCCGGGTAGCCCTGGCCGAGTCGAACCACCTGGACACGAATAGTCCTATCCTGGCGGGCGCCCGCCTGGTCATCCCCATGGCTCCGAAGAGCGAGGCGACACTCGCGCGAGTGCGCGAGCGCGGGCCCCGTCGGGCGTTCCGTTACCGGATCCGGCCCGGGGACACGCTGGAACTGATCGCCGACCGCTTCGACGTCACGCCCTATCAAATCCGTCGCTGGAACAATCTGAAGACGTCTCGACTCGTGGCCGGCAAGACCTTGCGGCTGTATGCCGCCAGTAATGTAGGCTACTCCCCCCGCGGGGCGCATCGCCGGGCCTCCCGCCGCCCCGTTCAGGCCGGGAAGAAGGCTTCCCCACCCGAACCTCCACCCTCCAAGACCGGCGCCACGGCTGGCACGCCCGGGCCCGTTGCCGCGCGCTAGCCTGCCGACAGCAACCCGTTTCCACAACCCATTTGCACTTGACAGGATAGGGCGTTGGGGTATACATCTGCCCGAAGTGTGAGGGACGGCAATTTCGTCAGCACTCCTCGACCATGAACAGTTAATCGCTCATCTCGAAGCGAGAATATCCTGGCAGGAGGAATTCATGGAGTTCGATAAAGAGAAAAACGGGCCGGGCGACGAGCTGGAGGATTACGGAGACGAACTCTCCTCCAATTACAGGGAAGAAGAGGAAGAGGCAGCGGGAGAGGATGAGGAGCTCGAGGAAGAAGTTTCCTACGAGGCCGGAAAGACCGTTGCGCCGGTAAAAGCCCCGGGAGCTCCCCCTGAGCCAGCGCCTACCCCCGCACCCGCAGTTGCGCCGAAATCCGCCCCGGCGGCAAGAAGACCGGCAAAGCGAGCCCGACCCAAGCGAGCGAAGAAGGCG
>QHZM01000071.1 GCA_003224665.1 Acidobacteriota bacterium | reverse complement strand
GAGGACTTCCGGCGAAGCGCTCTCGTGCCAGACTTGCAGGAGGTACCGCCCGGGCAAAACGTTTGGAATGGTTATTTCTCCCGACTTTTCCGAAACGCCATAATATGGGGACCTGACCGCTATGACGATAGCGCTCATCTCGGGGTGTATGTTACAGAAGATATAACTTACGCCGGGGCGGTCGAAGACAATGCCGCGGGTCGTCCCCGCCTCGTATAACCCCAGATCGAATCGCTTCCCCTCGAAAAGCGAGAAAACGTTGTGAAAGAAGGGGTCGAGGTTCGGGAATTCAATCGTCGAGCCGACGGGGACGACGAGGAGGTGCGGGTCGAACCGCTTGTGCTTCTGCACCAGCCGGAAGCGCTGGCGGCGGTCGTGGTCTCGGCTTTCAGCACCCGGTGAATCGCCCCGGGGAGTCAGCCAGACGACTGTGCTCGAGTTGGTCGAACGCTTTGCCTCTCCAACACCTTGTGTAATCGCCACCCGCCCTGTAACCGCAACTCCTTCGGCGCGTGCCGGCGGCGGGCCGATGAGTCCTCGTATGCCAAAGAACGATGCGCAAAAGAGGACGAAGTTCCTTTTTGAGCACGACCGGATCAAATTCAAAACAGGACTCCTACGCCGAGGTTGATGTGGTCCGCCGTGTACCGGGCCGCATAAATCTCATCCGTGCGGAGGTGGCGGTACTCGGCGGAAAACAGGAGATTGGAGCGCACGTGGTAAATTGCGTTGATCGAAGTGCTCCGGTTTCGAGCCACTGACGGGTCAATGTAACTGCGGGGTTGAGCGAAGCGACGCAAGTCCGACGCCAGCGTGGAGTCGCCACCTGCCGTCCCGTTGAATTCGAGCTTCTCGGTGGGCCTGAATTTGAGCTGGGCCCATCCGCCCACCGAGTTGAGTCCCAGCACCAAAGTATTCGGGTCCGCAAGCGGCCCGTTGAAGACGACACTTCGACCTATGCCTCCTCCGAGCCCGCCCAACGCGCGGCCTCGGTAAAGCTCCCCGGTCAGCGAAAACCGTCCTCCGAGCGGGACGCTCCAGTCCGCCGTCCCGGCCCACGAGTCAACTGTGCGGCCAAATCCCCAATTTTGGCGCGCGTAATAGCCTCCTGCGCCGAACGTCAGGGGAGCGGCCCACCCGCCATAAGTCCAGCCCACTCTCATGGCGTAAGCAGGGTGTCGGTTTCTCTCACCCGCTTGCGGAGTTCGATAGAACTGGTAGTAAGGCAGTTCGCCCGTCAGTGGGTCAAGGACACCTGCCTGGACAGAGAGGCTGGAGCCCCGCGAAAAATTCAGGATGTCCTCCACCCGGATCTGGGGCGTCCAGGTCCACAGGTTGCCCGAATAGGCCAGGGCGGGCAAGCCGAACGAAGCGAGCGAAGTCGGCGAGAGTGGGGAAAAGAAGGGGGCGTCCTGGCCCGCAACAAGAGAGGTGTGGGGCCAGTCGAGGCGAAACCTTGCGGTGCGGAGACGCGCCAGACCCGTGCTGACTCCATCCAAGGTGTTGGGGAATCCTCCGAAAAAGTCGAATTGCAGGTCGCCGCTGCTCTTGGCACCTGCAAGCTCCGGCCCGAAGATTTCAAGGCCCAACAACGACTGGCGTACGGTGGCGCCGAAATTTCCGTTCGAATCGAGCGCGTTCCGCGGCCGGGCGAGCGTGGGCAAGTCCTGGTTGTCCACGGAACCCCGAGTCCCGAAAACGTTGAGGAGGGCCATACCCGACAATCTCACACGGTGCTTGGAGGCGCTGGCGACTTTCGTCTGATACTGGTCGTCGACTTTCGCGGAAAGCAATTGCTGCTCTTCTTCGACCTTTGCAAGGCGCTCGTCGACCGCGCCTTCCGGAGTTCGGGGGGCGGCTCCAGGACTCCGGCTCGGCGCCGCACTGGCGAAAGCCGACGCCTGGTCGTGCCACCGTCCCAGCTCCTGCTTGATAGACTCGAGCTGTTCTCGAGTCTCCTGGATCTGTTTCCGCAGGCCCAGGGCCTCCTGGCGGGAGCGAGCGATCTCCGCGTTCATTTCGACGAGGGCGGAGTGCAGTTCGTGAATTTCCGCCTCCGCGGCTTTGAGCGAAGGCTGAAGGGAGGTCTCCTGGGGTGGGCTTTCCCCCTGAGCTGCGCGCGTCAGGCGGCCTTCCGCCAAGCCGATGAGAGACAGAGTCAGGACTGTTCCGAGCTTCCCCCCTAAAGAAGTCCTCTTACGCGTCCGCATATTTCCTCCTGTAGACGGGTTCGCCTTCGTGTTGCCCGGCGGCGGGTGAAATTGCCACGGCGGCTGTTTCCGCGCTGACGAAGTTGTTCGCCGAATTTTGAAGACGCCATTGTAACTCCAATTCTCATGGCCCACACCCTCTGGCAGGCGATCCCGAATTGGTATAGCCTATGAATGGAGGTCGTTGTCCGGTCTTCAATCCGAATCTTCGCGGGTGAAGCGCAGGGAGACAAGAGGCGGCTGTGCAGAGGCTATTCTCTCGAGGGCTCTTCAATGGAGAAAATCCTGGTCATTGAGGACGATCGCTCGATCCAGAAGGCGCTTTCCCGCCTCTTCGAGTCTGAGGGATTCGCCGTTGAAGTGGCCGAAAACGGTGAGGCGGGGCTCGCGAAATTTCGCGCAACGCAGCCGGTTCTGGTCGTCCTCGACCTCAAGCTGCCCCAAATTCCAGGGAGGGAAGTCTGCCGCGAGATCAAGATGGCAGCTCCGGCCCTTCCGGTCATTATATTAAGCGCCACTTCAGACGAAGTGGACAAAGTCCTGCTCCTTGAAATCGGGGCTGATGACTACGTCACGAAACCGTTCAGCCCCCGGGAGTTGCTGGCGCGCGTCCACGCAGTCATGAGGCGGTCACGCCGTCCCGCAGTCGAAGACCGATACACCTTCGATGACGTTTCGATCGATTTCTCCAGGATGGAGGTGAGCCGCGGTGGACGGCGGGTACCGCTGACCGCCCAGGAGTTCAAGTTTCTCAAGTATTTAGTCCAGAATCCCGAGCGGGTCCTTACGCGGGACGAAATCTTGAACGAAGTATGGGGTTACGACAATTATCCTCATACGCGCACCGTGGATAACCACGTCATGAAGCTCCGGCAAAAACTCGAAAAGGATCCTGCAAACCCCATTCATTTCGTCGTCGTCCACCGAGCAGGGTACAAGTTCGTGCCTTGAGGCAAAGAGCCAGTGAGCAGCGATAAGTCCCAAGAGCGCGTCGCCAGCCCACGTGAGGGATTGCTTTCCTCCGTGTTCCGGAGCCGACTTCGGACCAAGTTTCTCCTGTCGCTCTTATTCATCATCACGGCGCTCATTACAGCCACTCTGTTCATCGTCAGAAACCGCGTCAAGCTGCGACTGCGAGATCAGATCTACGAAGAGCTCCGGAATTCCGTGGTCACTTTCCGGAACTTCCAGCGCGAGCGGGAGGTGACCCTGACGCGGTCTGCGGCCCTGCTGGCCAACCTCCCGCACGTCAAGGCGCTGATGACGACCCGGCATGAGCCCACCATTCAGGATGGGTCCACAGACTTCTGGCGACAGATCGGGAGTGACTTGTTCGTTCTCGCCGACCGCGGGGGCAAGGTCATGGCGCTGCACAGCGCCACGGGCGATTTTGCCCGGAACACGGCGCAGGAATTCCTGACCCGATCGTTGCGAAAGGGCGAATCCCGCGACTGGTGGTACGGCAACGGGCACTTATGCGAGGTCTTTATTCAGCCGATTTATTTTGGTTCCCCGGCCGATAACTCGTTACTCGGGATTTTAGCCGTGGGATACGAGGCCGATGAAAGAGTCGCGGCAGACGTCGGGCGGATGGCCTCGAGTCAGGTGGTCTTTCGATACGGGAAAGCGATCGTCGTGAGCACTCTGCCGCCCGCGCAGCAGGCCGAGCTGGCGCGTCGCGACGAGCTGCTTCCCCCACTGAACGCCCTGGGGCCGGAGGACATCCAGCTTGGCGACGAGCGCTTTCTTTCGACATCAGTGGAACTCGCGCCGGGAAGCGAGCCCGCCGTGAGCATGCGAGTCCTGAAGTCCTATGACAAGGCGACGCTCTTTCTTGAGAGCCTGAATCGCCTGCTCCTGGGCGTGGGCCTGGCGGCAGTCCTGGCGGGTTGCGCGCTCTTTTACCTGATTTCGCTGACTTTCACAGAGCCCCTTGAACAGCTCGTGGCCGGCGTGCGCGCCCTCGAACAAGGCGACTTCCATTATCCTCTGGCCCCGCGGGGAAGGGACGAAGTGTCCGAACTGACCGGCGCCTTTGACCGGATGCGACAGAATCTCCAGAGGACCCAGCAAGAGCTGCTCCGTTCCGATCGCCTTGCGACCATCGGCCGCATGGCCAGTATGATCTCCCACGACCTTCGCCATCCTCTCACGGCGATCCTCGCCTATTCCGAGTTCCTGTCTGAAGGAAACCTGGATGAGCAGCAGCGAAAAGACCTCTATCAGGAGGTCCGCTTGGCGGTCAACCGGATGAACGAGCTCATTGCCTCGCTTCTTGAGTTTTCCAGGGGCAGGGAAGCCCTTCGGTTGAAC
>QHZM01000070.1 GCA_003224665.1 Acidobacteriota bacterium | reverse complement strand
AGTCTGTCGTTTCTTTCCAACTCAGAGGGCCACAGCCGCCCCGAGCTCTTAAGGTAAATCGACGCGGGACCTGAAACGACCGTGCAGTTTCGGGACGCCGGGAGCTATTCCCTTTCTGCAGGATACTCGGCAACTTAGGGTGGCTCAAGGACCGGCACGGAGACGCAAGACAGCTCCGTTGCCGTAATCCACGAGGTAGAGTTCACCCGCGGAGTCCTGGCCGAAGCTACTGACGGTGAGGCCATGCGTGAGGACGAGCGTCATCCGCCAACTGCCCGTCGCGTCCTGTTTAAGTCCCCAGACGTGCCCGCTCGATAGATCGCCGAAAACGTAGGTGCCCGCAAGGCCCGCAATCGCTGACCCATGATAGACGAATCCGCCGATGATCGCGTCGCCGCCGGCGGGGTTGTGGCCGTAAACGGCGATGGGCAGAACGAGGCCCGTCATATTGCACGAGGTGACGCTTGGGGGATAACAGTTGGCTCCCTCCATAACGTTCCACCCGAAGTTGCCGCCTTTGGTGATGATGTCAACTTCCTCCCAGCTATCCTGCCCAACGTCACCGGCGAAGAGGAGTCCGGTGGCGCGGTCGAAAGAAAAGCGCCAGGGGTTGCGCAAGCCGTACGCCCAGATCTCCCGCAAGCCGCCGCCGTTCACAAATGGATTGTCCGGTGGGATCGCGTATTGTTTGCCCGCGGCAAACGGCGGGTCCACTCCGATCCGCAGAATTTTGGCGAGCAGCGTGTTCGTGTTCTGACCGTTGCCTTGCGGGTCGCCCACGCTGCCACCGTCGCCGAAGGCGATGTAGAGAAACCCGTCGAGACCGAAGGCGAGCTGCCCACCGTTGTGGTTGTCGTAGGGCTGATCGACCACCAGCATCGGCCGTTCGCTCGTTGGGTCTGCCTGGTTCGAACCGGCCGTGGGGACTTGATATTCGATAATGCGGATCGTGCCGGGCTGCTCGATAATGAAGATTCGGTTCGTGCCGTCGTTGGGCGCTTCGAAACCAATCGGAGCATTCAGCCCGGTCACGAAACTCGTAAGCCCCAGCATGGGCGGTGGGATGAACTGCTGTCCTGGATTGGAGTTTGTGCTGGAATTTCCTCCACAGCCGAAGAGCAGAGCTGCCCCTGCCAGCACGACGGCCAAGCCCACCGATATTCGTACCCACCCACTCATGGCGCTCCAACTTCGGAGAGGATACCACGGCGCGGAGGGCGCGTAAGCTTCTTCCTCGAGGCTGGCGCGAGGTGTGAATCAATTTCCCCTGGGCCGTCCCTTTTTGCGATTCGTTAGGGGATGGGGGAGGGTGAATCTACTCAGCCGACCTCAGAGAAGGGAGCGCGGCAGGTTGGTAAGTTGTTCTCTGCTCGTTCCGGGTTTCGTATGCGGAGTCGGAGATACTCGCATTAAACTGGTTATTCTGCCAAACCCGTCGCATGAGCAGGGAGCGACTGCTTGGACCGCTAAGCGGGCCCACGTTTGATTTTCTCGGTTGCGGGATCCTGAGGTGAGACGATTCCCTTGCGGATGGCCCAGTGAACCAGTTCGATAATGGAATGGAGGTTGAGTTTGTGCATGATGTTGTTCCGGTGAGTTTCCACGGTATTGATACTGATACTGAGGGCGGCAGCCACCTGTTTGTTAGTATTCCCCGCCGCGAGGAGTGAAACAATTTCTTTCTCGCGTGCCGTCAGAATGTCGCACTCGACACTATGATCAGGCGATTCCGAAGGTCCTCCCTTGGAGGTTTTCAGGATGAGTTCCGATGCTTTAGTGGAGAAAAACGGTCTGTGCTGACGGAGGGCCTCCACGGCGGCGACCAGTTCGCGGCCATCATCGGATTTCAGTACGTAGGCGCGGGCGCCCGCGGCCAGAACCTCACGGGCCACCTCCTCGGACTCGTGCAGCGTAAAAATGAGCACCTCCGTATGAGGTACGGCCTTCAGGATCTCGCGGGTGGCTTCTAAACCGCTCAACTCCGGCAAGGTGATGTCCATCACGACCACGTTAGGTTTCAATTGCTTGGCTTTTTGGAGGGCTTCCTTGCCGGTAGCTGCTTCGCCGCAGACTTGCCACCCGGGGTTGGCCTCCAAGAGCTCTCGGATTCCTCGCCGGGTCGCTTCGTGGTCGTCCGCCACAAGAATCCGGACTTGATTCACGCCCTGGCCCCCTGGAGAGGAAGAGTCGCCCTTACCACGGTACCCGAGCCGTTCGATTCGAGATCCAGCCGGCCGCCCAATTGCCTCACGCGCTCTCTCATACCCGCCACGCCCACTCCGAGTCCCACGCCACCTGCGTGGAATTTTTTCAAAGTCTCACAAGGAATTCCCCGGCCCTCATCGCGAACTTCCAACTTGACCCTGTCGGTGTCCAGGACCAGTTCAATCGACGCGGTTCGACTTCCAGAGTGACGGTGAACATTAGTGAGACTTTCTTGCACTATGCGGAAAAGAGTCCTTTCTAGTTCCCCGGGCAGACGTCGGTATTCGGTGGGTGTCACCACCTCGACTCGGATACCGCTTCGCTGCGTAAAACCCCTCACGTACCAACCCAAAGCGCATACCAAGCCCACCTCATCCAGCAGGGGTGGGTGGAGTAAGTAGGAAAGAGTGCGAACACCTCGCGTGCATTTTTCCGCCATTTCAAGCGTCTCGGAGAGAATCTTGTCGACGCCTGGATCGAGGCTGCGGGATTCGCTGAGTCGGCGAAGGTTCCTTGCCATGATCGAGAGGTCTTGGGCGGTGCTGTCGTGCAGCTCCCTTGCGAGATGCCGTCGCTCCTCGTCCTGCAACTGGAGCACACGACCGGAGAGCTCGCGCAGCGTTTCTTCCGCCCGCTTGCGGTCCGTAATGCTCTGAACGCTCCCTTCGAAATAGAGCACCTTGCCGGTCGAGTCGCGGACAGCCCGCGCGCTTTCCAAAACCCAGATCACGCTTCCGTCCTTCCGATAGTGCTGAGCTTCAAATCCCCACGCTGCTCCGCGTTCGCTCAGGCGGCGGAGAAATTCCGCCCTGCCCGGAGGGTCCACATACAGTTTGTTGATGTTGTTGACGCTCCGCATTAAATCCCCAGGAGACTCGTAGCCATAGATCCGTGCGAGCGCCAGATTTGCCGTCAGTAGCCGACCCTCTTCGGTGGTCTGAAACATGCCCACGACCGCGTTTTCGAAGATACTGCGAAATTTCTGTTCCGCATCCTCCAATGCCTTCAGCGCCCGCTTGTGATCGGTGATGTCCTTCACCAAGACAAGCCTGGATGGCCTTCCCAGCCACGTGATGTTGTGAAATGTAATTTCCACGTTTATTTCTGTCCCATCTTTCTTCCTGTGTCTCCACTCGCCCCACAGATTGAGCCCTTCCCCGGCTCTTGGGAGGTACTCGGCAAGACGAGGGACTTCTTCGGGAGGCCGGAGGTCCTTGATCGTCATCGCAAGCAATTCTTCGCGGGAATATCCATGGTGTTCAATGGCGGCATCGTTGACTGCTAAGAATTGGAGCGTTTCCAGATCGTAGACCCACATCGGCTGCGGGTTGATCTGAAATAGGACTCGGTATTGTTCTTCCGAAATCCTTAGCGTGTTCTCTACCCGCTCGCGTCCAATTCTCGCGCCCGGCTTTTTGGTTGCTGCCTTGAAGCTGCTCTGTCCGTTCAAAGGCACAGTTCCCGCACTCCCCGCGTTTGCTCAGCCAAGCTTTCTCTCGATCCCCCGGCGGCCTCCCCGCTCGGCCACAGTGGCCCGGTTATTGCAAACCTTGCTTCATGATTTCGAAAGATGTGCGTATTTCAGGGGCCAAGTGTAAAGGTGCGCGGGTATCGGGCTCGGCCGGTGCCAGGCTTGATTTGGCCTTGGCGAGGCTCAGCCCTAATCGAATTCATCGGCAGTATCCCTGCCTGGCTTTACGATGTGTAACTGGCTGATTGCGGACAGGTTAGACTCCACGGCGATTCCCACAGAGTCAACCGAGACACCTAATCTGCCGTTTTCGAGTCGGTAACCGCCCTGGTCCTCGTTACTGCGCATTGAGGCTGCAATGGACCGTTTAAGTGAGGTGGAGATGCGCAGGTGTAAATAGAGGCGCGAAATGTGTCTGCCCCACACTGCCTGAGCCACAGCCGACTTAAACGCCCTTATACGACAATGCCCCCTTTTGGATAGTTAAGCCCCATCGGCTCTACCGTTTACCGCTTGCTTGGTCGGTCCCCCGGCGCACGCCTTCGGCCAGGGAAGGCAATACTACTTTCACCCTAGGCCATTCAACCTAAGGTAAAGACTGGACAAGCATACAACCTCTAGCTTATTGCGCAAAGTGTATCGCTTTTGCATAAGTAGATAGCGCGACGGAGGATCCGCTTGTCTGGCCAGCTCGTGCAAAGGCCGAAGTGCGGGTTCTGGTCTTTCCGCTTCGGCCGAGACGCGCTGACGCGGCACCGGCGCTTAACGTAGCCCGCGAGCCGCGGCGACTTCTGAGGTCTCAACCGAAAAACGATGGAATCTACTGTTGGGGGCAAAGTGTGAGAAACCAGGGTCGGCTTGCATATCGGTCTAATGAGTCACAATTGCCGGCATTTTCGCGCCCGGAAGAAGGGCAATTCAAAGGGCGGGCTCTCATTGTGGACGACGACGAACAGATCTGTGTCATGCTCAGGCGAGGGCTCGCGGCCGAAGGATACGAGTGCCAAAGCTGCTCGGCCGGCGACGCCGCGCTTCGGTTGCTCGAGCGGGAAGCCTTCGATGTCGTTATATCCGATCTGCGGATGCCGGGAATGTCCGGAATGGAGCTCTTGAAAGTAGCCGTCGGGGCATATCCGCGTTCGGTATTCCTGATAGCCACCGGCGTGGACGATATCCGTACCGGCATAGAGGCGATGAGGCTAGGCGCCTACGACTATCTGCTGAAGCCGTTCCAGCTGGACGTGGTCGCGGCAAGCGTCGAGCGAGCTTTGGAAAAGAAACGTCTTGAGCTTGAAGTCCAGAACTATCGGGAGAACCTCGAGCAGATGATTGAGGAGCGGACCAAACAGCTGAAGAATGCGATGGGACGAATCGAGCACACCTACGATGAGACGCTCGAAGCGTTGGGTGCCGCGCTCGACCTGCGCGATAACGAGACGGCCGGCCATTCCCGCCGGGTGACGCGTTATTCCCTGGAAATTGCCAAGGCGATGGGCTGCTCGGGCGAGCAGTTGAAGCAGATAGCCCGCGGCGCCCATTTGCATGACATCGGGAAGATTGGCATTCCAGATGCGGTTTTGCTCAAGCCGGGAAAGCTGACGGCTGAAGAATGGGTAATCATGAAAAGCCACGCGCGGATCGGGTACGACCTGGTAAGCCGAATAGCCTTTTTGGCCCCGGCGGCCGAGATCGTGCTGACCCACCAGGAATGCTACGACGGTACGGGCTATCCGCAAGGGCTGGCGGGAGAGCAGATCCCGCTCGGGGCACGAATCTTCGCCGTAGCTGACACTTTGGACGCAATGACCTCCGACCGGCCTTATCGAAAAGCGCTGCCGTTTTCCACCGCACGGGAGGAAATCATTCGCGAATCCGGCCGCCAGTTCGACCCCGAAGTGGTCAAGGTTTTCCTATCTCTCGCGCAGACAGTCTGGGAGGAAATCCG
>QHZM01000069.1 GCA_003224665.1 Acidobacteriota bacterium | reverse complement strand
GCTGCGTACACGGTCCCATTCACGATGCCCTCATGGCTCACGACACTCGTATTGAGTATGATCGACGCACCGTCATTCAGGATGGGCAGTGCCTTCCGGATCGTGAAGTATGCGCCTTTCGTATTGATGTCGAACTGCTCGTCGTAATGCTCCTCCGTAACTGAATCCAGCGGAGCAAATTTCGCGACGCCGGCGTTCACGAACAAGATGTCGATCTTTCCAAACCTTTGCCTGACGGCGTCGAAAAGTCTATCGGTATCAGCAAGTTTGGAGACGTCCGCTTGCACCGCCAGCACGTCGTTACCGAGGAATTTCACGGCTTCGTCCAGTGTTTTCTGGCTACGCCCGGAAATAGCCACGCGAGCCCCTTCATCGTGTAGCCGCTTCGCGGTGGCCAACCCGATTCCGCTGTTTCCGCCAGTGACAACTGCAACCTTACGTTCGAGTCTTTTCATGTCTGCCTCCGCCCAGATGGGCATTGAATTTCGTACCAATCGTTCGAAAAGGCGCCAAAATCGACTTTTCGACGCTTCGATATTTAGATGAACGTCTAACCGTTTAGTTGCATCTAATTTTGTGAGCAGTGATCCGGGGAGGTGGAATGACCCCGGGTAAGGGAAGTCTGTTAGACTGGCTGTGAAATGATGGTCCGCACGCAAATTGAAAGGGTGTCGAAGGCCTTAGCCGATGAGACTCGTCTGATCATCTTTGAGGCCATCGCCAAGCGAGGCCAGATGAATTGTAGTGAAATCGTCTCCTTGCAGGGGGTGACACCAGCGACTGTGTCCCATCACTTGAAGGTACTTGCCGACGCGCAACTGATCGAATGTCGCCGCAAGGGGCAATTCGTTTATAGCAAAGCCGTTCCAGGTACGATGGAAGAATACACCCGCTCACTTACGAGTATTGTTCGACTACCTGTGGGAAGAAAGCCGCTTGATGTGCGAGCAACTCGGAAACGAGCGGCTGGGCCTGAATGATGCCCTCGTTTCCGGTCGCGCCAATAATCGCGAGTTTCATATTTGCATCCTTCCTTAGTTCGATCTGTTTTCAATGGGCCGCGGACGATTTGCCTGCTGGCTTGAAAGGCCCACGAACAACATCAGCGGAACTGCAGCCAGCGTTAGCCACGCAATGACGCGGAAGGAATCCATGAAGGACAATAGACTCACCTGATGCTGCAACTGCTGGTAGAGGTACCCGTGCACGGTCGATCTGCGCCTCCAGCTGCACGACGAGGCTGCGGGCTTCGGCGATCTTTTGTTCTCTCGAAGTAATCGCCGCGCGGTCGGCTTCCAAGGCCTGAGCGGCCGCGGTAGGGGCTCAGGTAGGTGCAGCTGCCGGCCGTACCAGGCAAAGTGCTGCCTCGCGGCTCGCCCGTTGAAGCTCATGACGATTTTTGCAGGTTCTCCACGAACTCGCTCGCCTCTTTCGCGAGTTCCACCCCAATCTGCATCGCGTGAATGTGATCGCAATCCACTTTCATTACTAATCTGCCGTGGCCCGGATCGAATCGCTTACCTGTGACTCGCCAATATTATATCTGTCTGAAGATGGTCAACTTTGCCTCACGTGCTCTCCGATATTTGCCTGCCGCCTGGTGAAAACAATGGCGGGCAGTAGAGACGAAAGACGAAGCACGTGGCGACGCACGCGGTGGCAGCCTTCGGATGGTACGCGGCTTTTGGGTTGCGCCATCGGCCTGTGGTGGGTGTTCCAGAAATGTTCCAAAAGTCTATGTGATTGGGCCGAAAAGGGTTCTACTTTGAGCGAAAGCAGAAGCCCCGAATTCGTGCAAATCCATGAAAAATATGGGAAAGGATAGAACTTATGGAACTAGGCTGGTTTGCTCTTAATCAGTAGGTTGGGGGTTCGGTTCCCTCACGGCTCACCAAGTCCTTTCAAGGTAATGAGTTGGGTTGAAAAAGTCCACTCGCTAGCTGCTCTTCGCGGTTCGAAATTTATTGTTGTTCATCGGCGCAGCTTGAATTGCAAATGCTTATCATTGAATAAGTTATGATCAGAAGCTAGGGCAACTTACTGGAAATTATCAGGGCGACCTGCCAGTGAATTGTAACTGGATCGAACATTAAGACTTAACTCGACCTTCTTTAACGAGGTTTTACTGGGTGTTCCAAAAGTCCGCGAGTGGTCCTCAAGTGTTCCAGAAGTCAACGACGCCATTACGAGCGCTAAGAACACATCTTTAAGAATCCTAGGCGAATTCTGGATTCTGGATCTGCGCTGGCGGTCGTGAGGTAATTTCTGAGTGCGCCGTCACTCGGGCGGAACCAGTTTTCGGGCTTCTGCGCGCCCCTGGTCCTGGCAGTTGTGCACAGCCCGCCCGAGCGGCTGCGGGTGCCCGTATCGGGCGAGACAAGGAGGATTAGGCGAGGCCACCGGTCGACGTAAGAAGATGGAGGCAACATGCCTGATAGATCGTAAGTGGTCTTATAATGGGACCTCATCCTCACTGCAATCGTGGGGGCGCTTGGTTGAGGCCGCCCGCCATGGCGATTTAGGCGGGTCGGCCAAAACAAGAGTTGGGCGTCAGGCTGATGCCCTCGCACGATGAAAAAAGGAGGCAGGCGACGCGTACGTCCAAGGTTTCAGTCTGCGGCCAGCTTACTCGACGTGCGCTCCTCGCTCGGCGTGGGCGCAGCCTCCGCGGTAATCGTGGCAGGTGGTTCCGCTCTCGTCCAGCAACTTGCGCCGGCGCCGCCAGCGCCCCGTGTCAAGAGGCCACGCCAGCGCCATCCGTGCTCGAATGGGTCGGTAACACCCGTAAGGTGACCAACCATGGCTTCACCTCAGAAAACACCGAGTCAACCTGGAGGCGAGCAGAAGCAGGCTGCCCCTTCCATCTCCCTTCCCAAGGGCGGCGGCGCCATCCGCGGTATGGGCGAGAAGTTCGCCGCCAATCCGGTCACTGGCACCGGCTCTATGTCCGTGCCTCTCGCGACGAGCCCCGGACGATCCGGTTTCGGTCCCCAACTCTCGCTGGTCTACGACTCCGGCTCAGGCAATGGTCCCTTCGGCTTAGGATGGAGCCTATCGGTTCCTGCCATCACCCGCAAGACGGACAAGGGGCTGCCGCAATATCGTGATGCCGAGGAGTCTGACGTCTACATCCTCTCTGGTGCCGAGGACTTGGTGCCGGTTCTCCAGCCGGACGGCACAAGGTTCAAGGACGACACCACCGCCCCGGGCTACATCATCCACCGCTATCGCTCGCGGATCGAAGGGTTGTTCGCCAGAATCGAGCGCTGGACCAACGTCGCGACCGGTGAGATCCACTGGCGCTCGATCTCTCGTGACAACATCACGACGCTTTACGGTCAGACTAATGAGTCCCGAATCTTCGACCCTGCGGACTCTGATCCGCAGCATCCCACTCGTGTCTTCAGTTGGCTGATCTGCCAGAGCTACGACGACAAGGGCAACGCTATCGTCTACGAGCACCAAAGAGAGGACTCGCGGCGAATTTTCGAGGATCAGAAGGCCCAGTTCGTTGCATTGGCGCACGAGCGGAATCGCAGCGAGGCGGGTCGGTCGGCGAATCGCTATCTGAAGCGCACCAAATACGGCAATCGCAAGCCGAATCGCGACGCCACAACTTGGCAAGCCACCGACCCAACTCAGCTCCCCAACGATACCTGGACGTTCGAGGTGGTATTCGACTACGGTGAGGGGCACTACACGGAAGAAGCTCGGGATGACCAAGGGCAGGTCTTCGCCCGAGCCCAGATTGATCCTCCGGCGGGATCATACTGGCCCGTTCGGCAGGACCCTTTCTCCACATACCGCACGGGCTTCGAGGTGCGCACCTATCGTCTCTGCCGTCGCGTGCTCATGTTCCATCACTTCCCGCAGGAACTGGGCATCAATGATTGTCTGGTGCGCTCCACCAAGTTTTGTTACTACGAAAGCCCCATCGCATCTTTCATCAGCAGTGTCACCCAATCGGGCTATGTTCGCCAGCCGGCCCTGAACCAACCCAATCGGTATCTGAAAAAATCCCTGCCACCGCTGGAGTTTGAATACAGCCAAGTGCCGGATGCAAACGAACTTGCCCAACAGCCCATTCGCGAGATTGATGCCCAGAGCCTTGAAAACCTGCCCGTCGGCCTGGACGGCGCTAGCTACCAGTGGATGGACCTGGATGGTGAAGGCACTTCTGGAATCCTCACCGAAGAGGCGGACGGCTGGTACTACAAGCGCAATCTTAGCGCCAACAATCAGGTTCGCGAGGATGGGCACGAGCGCACCGTCGCCCGCTTTGGTGCGACGGAAGTTGTCGCCCGCAAGCCAGCCATCGGCTTAGCTGGTGGCGGGCAATTTCTCGATCTCGCCGGCGATGGTCAGGTAGACCTGGTGCAGATGGAAGGTTCCTTGCGTGGCTTTTACGAGCGCACCGATGACGCCAACTGGTCGCCTTTTCAGCCCTTTGCTTCCTGGCCCGACCTGAACACCCGTGACCCGGACTTCAAGTTTGTCGACCTAACTGGCGACGGCCACGCCGACATCCTGATCACCGAGGGCGAGGCACTGACCTGGTACCCGTCGTTAGCAGAGGAGGGTTTCGGGCCGGCAGTCCGCGTGAGCCTGCCATCGGATGAAGAAAAAGGCCCTCGTCTCGCTTTGGGGCCAAGGTGACGATGGACAATGCCCCGTGGTTCGACAACTCAGACCAGTTCGACCAGCCGCGCATCCGCCTGGCCGATACCGACGGCTCGGGGACCACGGACATTCTCTACCTCCGGCGCGACGGCGTGCAAATCTACTTCAATCAGAGCGGCAACCGCTGGAGTGACGCGGTCGCCCTAATGCAATTCCCGTCCGTTGACAATATCTCCTCGGTACAGGCGCTCGACTTGCTCGGCAATGGCACGGCTTGCTTGGCCTGGTCGTCGCCGCTGCCCGGCGACGCTCGCCGGCCGATGCGTTACCTCGCGTTGATGAACGAAAAGCCCCACTTGCTGGTCAGGGTGAAGAACAACCTCGGTGCCGATACAAAAGTGCATTACGTGCCATCGAACAAGTTCTACCTGGACGACAAGAGCGCCGGCAAACCCTGGATCACGCGGCTGCCGTTCCCCGTGCATGTGGTCGAACGCGTCGAAACCTATGACCGTATCAGCCGCAATCGCTTCGTCACTCGCTATGCCTACCATCACGGTTATTTCGACGGCGTCGAACGGGAGTTCCGCGGCTTTGGCATGGTGGAGCAATGGGATACGGAAGAGTTCGCGGCGCTCACCGGAAGCGGCGCCCCGCCGGAGGCTGCTAATCTCGACGCCGCCTCGCACGTGCCGCCGGTGTTGACAAAAACCTGGTTCCACACCGGCGTCTATACGGGCCGCGATCACGTCTCGGATTTCTTCGCCGGCCTGCTCGATACTGATGACAAGGGCGAGTACTACCGCGAGCCGGGGCTGACCGACGCGCAAGCCCAGGCGCTACTGCTGCCCGATACCGTGCTACCGGCAGGACTGGTGCCGGAAGAAGAGCGCGAAGCCTGTCGCGCCCTCAAGGGATCCATGCTTCGCCAGGAGATCTATGCCCTGGACGGCACGGACAAGGCGGAGCATCCCTACACCGTCGCCGAGCAAAACTTCACCATTGAGAGATTGCAGCCCAAAGGCGACATCCGTCACGCGGTGTTCTTCACCCACGCCCGCGAGGCAATCACCTATCACTACGAGCGCAATCCGGTTGACCCGCGCATTCAACACGCGCTCACGCTGGAGGTGGACGAATTCGGCAACGTTCTCAAGTCCGCCGCGATCGGCTACGGGCGCCGCCAGCCGGATGCGAGCCTACCTGACGAAGACCAGAAGAAGCAGACCCAAACGCTCATCACCTACACCGAAAACCGCGTCACCAACGCCATAAACACGGCCGACGACTGCCGCACGCCACTCCCGGCCGAAACGCGAACTTACGAGCTGACCGGTTATGCTCCTACAGGCTCGGCAGGTCGCTTCAGGGCCTCCGACTTCGTTCAGTCCGATCCAAATGATGCCAAACGCTTGATCCACGTCTTCGATAGCGAAATCCAACCGAAAACCGCGTCACCAACGCCATAAACACGGCCGACGACTGCCGCACGCCACTCCCGGCCGAAACGCGAACTTACGAGCTGACCGGTTATGCTCCTACAGGCTCGGCAGGTCGCTTCAGGGCCTCCGACTTCGTTCAGTCCGATCCAAATGATGCCAAACGCTTGATCCACGTCTTCGATAGCGAAATCCAATATGAGCAGCACCCGACCAGTGGCAGACAACGCCGCCTGATCGAGCAGATGCGCACGCTCTATCGCAAGAACGACCTCACGGCGCTTCTCAACCTAGAGAAGCTAGAATCGCGGGCCCTGCCCGGCGAAAGCTATAAGCTCGCCTTCACACCGGGACTGCTGGCGCAGGTGTTTAAGCGCACCGGCCAAGCGTTGCTGCCTAACCCGGCCGACGTGCTCGGGGGGCAGGGCGCCGACCGCGGAGGGTACGTGGACCTGGATGGCAATAGTCAGTGGTGGATTCCCTCGGGCCGAGCGTTCCTATCACCCAATAGTAACGATACCGCCGCACAGGAATTGGCCTACGCGCGCCATCACTTCTTCCTGCTGCATCGGTACCGCGACCCTTTCCATACCAATGCAGTCAGCACTGAGAACATCGTAACCTACGACGACTACGACCTGCTAATGCTCGAGACCCGCGATCCGCTCGGCAACCGCGTTACGGTCGGCGAACGCAAACCCGATGGCACAATCGATCCGAGCAGACCTGGCAACGACTACCGTGTCCTCCTGCCCCGCCTGGTGATGGACCCCAACCGCAATCGCTCTGCCGTGGTGTTTGACGTTCTTGGCATGGTGGTGAGCACGGCGGTGATGGGCAAGCCCAAAGAGACATTGGGCGACTCGCATGCAGGCTTCGAGGCCGACCTGTCCGAAGCCGTAGTCCTCGACCACCTGGCCAACCCGTTAGCAAATCCCTATGCCATCCTCGGGCACGCCACGACACGGCTGGTCTATGACCTCTTCGCCTACCAGCGCACCCAGGGTCAACCCAATCCCCAACCCGCCGTCGTCTATACGCTGGCACGCGAGACCCACGACGCCGACCTGGCACCTAACCAGCAGACGAAAATCCAGCACAGCTTCTCTTACTCCAACGGCTTCGGGCGCGAGATTCAGAAAAAGATTCAGGCTGAACCGGGACCCGTACCCCAGCGCGGTGCCAACGGCAAGATCATCGTCGGCGCAGACGGACAGCCGGTGATGGCGGCGAACGACGTCAGCCCGCGCTTGGTCGGGAGCGGCTGGACGGTCTTCAACAACAAGGGCAAGCCCGTCCGCCAGTACGAGCCGTTCTTCACCGACACCCACCGATTCGAGTTCGACGTCAAGATCGGCGTGAGTCCGGTGCTCTTCTACGACCCCGTCGAACGCGTCGTGGCGACGCTCCACCGCAATCACACTTGGGAGAAAGTGGTCTTCGACCCGTGGCGGCAGGAGACCTGGGATGTCAATGACACCGTGCTGGTGGCCGACCCCAAGTCCGACCCTGACGTGGGCGATTTCTTCCACCGGCTGCCGGACGCAGACTACCTGCCTACATGGCACGCCCAACGGCAGAGCGGCGCGCTCGGCGCTCAGGAACAAGATGCCGCCCGCAAGGCGGCCCTCCATGCGGCCACACCGACGGTCGCCCACGCCGACACGCTCGGGCGCACCTTCCTCACCGTCGCCCACAACACGTTCAAGTACAGCAATACGCCGCCGGCCGATCCGCCCGTGGAGGAGTTCTATCGCACGCGGGTGATGCTGGACATCGAAGGCAACCAGCGCAAAATCATTGACGCCAAGGACCGCATCGTCATGCGCTACGACTACGACATGCTCAGCAAGCGCATCCATCAGGCCAGCATCGAGGCGGGCCAGGTCTGGATGCTGAACGACGTGGCTGGCAAGCCACTCTATGCCTGGGACAGCCGCAACCATCGGTTCCGCACCGCCTACGACCCGCTGCGCCGGCCGACGGATTTCTTCCTGCGCGAAGGCGCGGGCGCGGAGATGATCGTCGGGCGCGGCGTCTATGGCGAAAGCCACCCGAACCCCGAGGCGACCAACCTGCGCGGAAAGGTTGTTGAACTCCGCGATCAGGCCGGCGTCGTCACCAGCGACCAGTACGACTTCAAGGGCAACCTGCTGCGCAGCCAGCGCCAGATTGCGAAGGCCTACAAGACCACACTGGATTGGTCCGCCGCAGTGCCGCTAGAAGCCGAAACCTACACAGGCCGCACCCGCTACGACGCGCTGAACCGCCCGATCCAGTTGATCGTGCCGCACGGCGACCAAGCAGGCGCCACAGTGAATGTCATCGAGCCGATCTACAACGAGGCCAACCTGCTGGAGCAGGTGTATGCTTGGCTGAACCAAAGTGCCGAGCCAGTGGTCTGGCTCGAGCCCACCACCGCGAACCTGCACTCGGTCAGCAATATCGATTACAACGCCAAAGGCCAGCGGGAACTGATCGAGTATGGCAATGGCACGAGCACGACGTATGACTACGATCCGAAAACATTCCGCCTGGCCCACCTGACAACAACACGGACGACGGATCATGCCGCGCTTCAAGACTTGAGCTACACCTACGACCCGGTGGGCAACATCACTCACATCGGTGACGACGCCCAACAGGCTATCTACTTCCGCAACAAGCGCGTCGAGCCGAGCGCCGACTACACTTACGACGCCATCTACCGCCTGATCGAAGCGACGGGCCGAGAGCATCTGGGGCAGAATGGCGCGCCGATTCCGTATTCCTACAACGATGCCCCGCGCGTCGGCTTGCTGCATCCGGGCGATGGCAACGCTATGGGGCGCTACCTCGAGCGCTACGTCTATGACGCCGTCGGGAACTTCCTGAAAATGCAGCACCGCGGTACCGACCCGGCGAACCCCGGGTGGACGCGCAGCTATGCGTACAGCGAAGCCAGCCTGCTCGAACCCGCCAAGCAGAACAATCGCTTGAGCAGCACCACGGTTGGTAACAACAACCCAATCACAGAGCAGTACGGCTACGACGCCCACGGCAACATGCTGCGCATGCCGCACCTGCAAGTCATGCAGTGGGACTTCAGGGACCAACTGCAGATGACCCGGCGCCAGGCGGTGAATGGCGGAATCCGATCGTTCGCGAGACGCTGCACATTATGGATGACAAGCAGC
Organism: Acidobacteriota bacterium; assembly: GCA_003224665.1. Lineage (GTDB taxonomy): Bacteria > Acidobacteriota > Terriglobia > UBA7540 > UBA7540 > QHZM01. The sequence goes on along the minus strand of QHZM01000069.1, from coordinate 1,276 downwards.
ACATCGCCCTGGTGGAGAGACGCACCCAGGGCACCGACCCCGCGCCGCCGCGACTCATCCGCTACCAGTTCGGCAACCACCTCGGCTCGACCAGCCTCGAGTTGGATGAACAAGGCGATGTTATCTCTTACGAGGAGTACATCCCCTACGGCAGCACCTCTTATCAAGCCGTCCGCAGCCAGACCGAAACGCCGAAGCGATACCGCTACACTGGCAAGGAGCGGGATGAGGAGAGCGGGTTGTATTACCACGGAGCGCGGTACTACGCGCCGTGGTTGGGGAGGTGGGTAAGTTGTGATCCGAAAGGGGTGGCTGAAGGAATGTGTCTGTATCAGTACGTGTCCGGGAACCCATTAAAGTTTTTTGACCCGAACGGAAAGGGAGAGGCCGCTGAACTGTTGGAGGAGGCGGTAAGACAAGCTCCGAGGCTAGTCCCCGTTGTCCTGGGTGGTGTAGCCGCAAACGACAACGCAATCGTTGCTGTTGCTGCAGCACGCGTTGGTACGGCTGGGCCTATTGGCTTACTTATCGTGGTCGCCGTTGGTGTTCCCGTTGCCGTACACTGCTACACCAAGTCTCATCCAGTTCCGTACACGAAACCAGAAGACAGCCAGACACCGACTCCTGCGCCTGCCGGGAGATTCACGGCGCCAATGGGTTCGCCGCCACCCCCGCCGCCTCAGAAGAAACCAGACGTCCTGCCTCCGCCACCGGATGCGAGGCCCAAGGTCGATATAAAGGACACGCGTCTAGCCTCAGGCGCAGTTCTACCTGGCGTACCCAAAGATGACACGGCCTCCCAACCGAAGACAGCGGCGGCAGGTGGTTCGAGCGGTCCCCCGAAGCCTCCATCGTCGGGCGCATCTCAGGCCAATCCGACAGTGAAGAAGCTGCCATACATTCCTCCGGATAGGAAGACCGAGCAACAGTTATCAATGAATAGTGGATACACGGCGCGGCCCAAGGGAGGTACGCCGGCGAGCGCGACTGATGCGGCAGCGCTGGTGGAACGCGGTATCTCGATTCGCTCAGCTTTTCCCGGGGAACACGAGCACCACATCTTTCCACAGGAACAAGGACTTAAAGAGTGGTTTGCCGCACAGGGAATCGACGTAGATAAGTACGTCGTGAAAATCACGCAGGGTGAACACGAGGCGATTCACAAGTTTTGGAATCCCGAATGGAAAGGATTTAAAGAAAGTCACCCGCACGCAACAGAGCAGGAAATGTTTGAGCAAGCTGGCAGGATGATGGATAAGTACAAGATCAACCAGCT
>QHZM01000068.1 GCA_003224665.1 Acidobacteriota bacterium | reverse complement strand
TTTGAGTCGCGGAAAGCGAGAACTCTTTGATGATCGTCGGGCCGGCAATGGACATGATGGTCCGATCGAAGTAGCTCATCACGCTGAACCCGACCATGAGTGTGACCATGCCGGCTTCGACGATCCGCGTACTCCGTCCGGAAATTTCCGCTGAAGCCCTCATCCTAGGTTGGCTCCCCTCCCGCAGCCCCACACTCAAGCCGTGATATCGAGTCGGCGCGCGCGCCGCAGATTTTAACTTAGCCACGGGATGCCGAGTGGCAAGATATCAATCGAGGGAGGCTGTCACGGTGTCGCTCATCGGGGCGAAATGACTTGCAAAGCTATTGGCGGAAGTGTATAAGAAGTTCGCTCAGGACAGTAAATATAAGTCCATGGAGGGTGTTCCGATGGAAGAAGTGAAAATGCTAGAGGAACTGCTCCCCGAAGGGGCGTTGGTCGAACGCGAAAGCCTCGTTCCGACCTGACACTAATCCGGATCCGGCTCGTGTGGCCGGGACCTCGACCGTGGAGGGGAGGTCGTTGTGGCTCCCCTGAGGAAGAGGGAAGGACCTCCCCTTCATCATTTCCCTCCGGCGCCGATGGGGGCGCAGACTGTCTCGCCTCATAGGTCGTCCACCTGGGTTTCTGATTCAAAGCGAAAAATGCGAACGAGACGCCTCTGACTCCCAGGGCGCATCATGACTGCCGAGAAAATTTCAGTCGGCGCTTTCTACAACCCGCATCTCGCCGAGGAAATTCTTGCCTCAGGAAACTTGATCGACCATCTGGCGATGGCCGACCCTCCCGAGAAGAACGACCCGTACTTCCCGGAGGTCCGGAAAAAGTTTGTCCTCCTTCTGCACGACTACATCCACCAGTTATCCGACCCGATTCCCCCTCACGCCATTGCGCGCGCCCGGCAATTGGCCGAGCTCTACCGCTCGCCCTGGGTGGCCGAACACTGCCAGTGTGTGATCACCCAGGACGGACGCTTCAACGTGGACTATGTGTTCCCTCCGCTTTACACGCGCGAAATGCTGGCGCGGTATATCGAAAACGCGAAAGTCCTCCAGCAGGCGCTCGGCTTGCCGCTCGTGATGGAGCAGATCCCGCGTTATTTCCGAATCGACCTCGATGAAATTCCCGAAGGCCAATTCCTGAGAGAATTCTTCGAAGCCTCCGGCGCAACATTTCTCCTCGACATCGCGCACACCTGGCTCGAAGCTCGATACCAGGGGAAGGAAGTCCACAGTTACCTGGTGAGCCTCCCCCTCGACCTCGTAACCGAATTGCACGTAGCGGGCGTGAGCGAATACTCCGATCTCCAGGGTCCGTGGATCGCGCCGGTCGAACCGAGCGATGAGATGCTGGAGTTGTCGGCGTGGGCATTTGAAAGGATGCCAAACGTCCGCGCCGTCACCTTCGACGCTTTCTCGACGATTTTGCAGCCGGGCACCATCCCGCGCACGGTGGAGCGCACCCGCCGACGGCTGGGTATTCAATGAATTCACGCTTCGCTCAAGACGTGGTCCTGCGCTTGCTCGCCGACGCGCCGTTCCGCGAGGGAGTGGTCCAGAACCCTCAGGCCTTCGGGTCTGAAGTTGCATCCGTGGTGTCGAAGGTTGACCTCGCGGGCCTCGACCGCTTCGGACGGTTCCTCTGCCGGCATTACTACCGCGAGCGTGTGGTCCACTACTTCAAGTACTCCCGCCCGCTCACGCCCCTCACCCATCGCGCCCCCGAGGCCGCGCTCAAAACTCCAGAATTCAACGCGCTGATGCCCAGTCTGATCTTGGGCGGCCGCGCGAGCGCCGGAGCGGTGCTGGATTTATTGCACCGCTTCCTGACGCAGGATGGGGAAGCGATTCGGGCCACAGTGCCTTACTGGGATGATCTGCTCGCTTACCAGGGGGCTTTCTTCATGAGCGATGCCCTTCCGCAGCCGCGCGAGGCCCAGCGCTTCCCCGCGAGATCCGAGACAACGACCATCATTGAGCTCGATTGGGACCTCCCTCAGGTTCTCCCCGCTCTCCTCCGACCATTCCGAGACCTCCCCCTTCCTCCCCGACGACCGACCCGCCTGCTCTTCGCCCGCTCTCAGCACGGAGATGTGACGGCGCTCCGTTGCACCGACTCCCTGAAAAAGCTCCTCGAGGGCTTGACGGGTGAAGTGAGTCCCGACCAGATGGCGGCCCGGATGGGCCTCGACCCCGGTTCGTTCGACAAGGCCCTGAAGCAGCTCGAGCAACTCGGCGCGGTTGTCGCTCAGGAAAGCTTCTCCTCTTCCCATGTCGGTTCCGACCTGCCTCAATCGCGCTAGAGCGGATGAATTCCCAATTACAGTCTCTCGTGGTTTGACAGTCGGCGGAAGCGCTTGCTAGGCTTTGAGACTCGTTCGAGTGAATGAGCAATGCTTGAGATCGAAGTCCTGCTCACCGAGGAAAAACTGGCGGAAGAGTTCCTTTCGAACCTCGAACGCAGGTATCTCCCAGAAAAGTTCTTCTACTGGTTTCCCCTTTCCGTGAAGTGCTGGCTCGACCTCTGCAGGACCGGACAGCCGTATAAAAACTTCTCGCGCTCTTTCGAGCTGGTCGCGAGACACGCGGCCGAAATCGCTTCGCGTTCGCCCGCCGGCAGCGTCGAGGTGGTGGCGCTGGGATCGGGACAGGGAGATAAAGACCTCCTTCTCCTCGAAGCGCTGAAGGCGGCCGGCAGGAAGGTCCAGTACCGACCCGTGGACTCAAGTCAAGCGTTGCTCGAAATGGCCGTGGCGCGCGCTCGCGAGGCGGGATTCAGAGCGCGTGGCCTCAAGGCCGACGTCGAAGACCCAGAGACCACCAGGCTGCTCGCGGCGTCCGCCCAGGCGCCCAGGCTTTATCTCCTGCTTGGAAACTCGCTCGGAATTATTGACCCGCTCCATTACCTCGAGGCTTTGCAAACGCTCCTGAAGCCGGCTGACTTGTTACTCTTGGACTGTGAAATCTACAGTCCCCAGGCGACGCTCCAAGGCTACGACAACCCCACGAATCGGCAGTTCGCTTTTGCGCCACTCGCGAGCCTTGGCCTCGAAGAGGGGCGTGACGGCGACCTGGTCTTCGAGATTGACAGCGATGCGCGGCTCGAGGGTCTTCACTTCGTCGCGAAGCACTTTCGTGCCGCGCGCGAGCTGAAAGTTCCCGTCGCCGGAAAGTGGATCGACCTCCGCGCCGGGGAAAGAATTGCCATGAATTCTTCCTGGAAATATTCGCGCGCTGCTTATCAGAAGATCGTCCGGGAAACCGGCGGCTTCGAGCCGCTCGCGGAATACTCCAGCGACGACGGAGGATTTCTCATGGAACTCGTGCGTCCCGCCTCCGCCGCGGCTGAGAGACGCCGATAGAGGCGAGTCTTGGGCCTGAGGGGAGGAATGAGCGCGACTCCATCGAATCATTGCGTCATTGAATTCCGCCATGTGTCCTACCGAGCGCGGGACGGCCGAGCCCTGCTTTCGGACTTGAACCTCCAGCTCGCCCACGGTGAGACGCTGGTACTCCTGGGGCGCAGCGGCTCGGGCAAGAGCACCACACTCAAGCTCATCAACCGCCTGCTCGAAGCGAGCGAGGGCGATGTGCGCGTGGAAGGGCGCTCGACGCTCAAATGGGATCCCATCCAGCTTCGCCGGCGGATCGGATATGTGATTCAGGAAGCGGGGCTGTTCCCCCATTTTACGGTGGAGCGAAACGTCGGCCTCGTGCCGCGTCTCGAGGGCTGGCCCACGGAGCGGGTACGGGCGCGGGTCGAAGAACTGCTGCGACTGGTCGGACTCGAACCCGAGCGCTTCTCCGGCCGTTATCCGCACGAGCTCTCGGGGGGTCAGCGCCAGCGCGTGGGTGTGGCCAGGGCGCTTGCAGCCGAGCCGCCGATTCTTCTGATGGACGAGCCCTTCGGCGCGCTCGATCCTTTGACCCGCGCTGAAATCCAGCGCGAGTTCATCGCCTTGAAGGCGCGGCTCGAGAAGACGATAGTGTTCGTGACGCACGACATGCGCGAGGCCCTGCTGCTCGGCACGCGCATCGCCCTGCTCGAATCGGGAAAGCTCGTGGGCGTTTACTCGCCGGCCGAGTTCCTCCGCTCGACCGAGCCCGCTCTCGCCCCTTACGTCGAAGCCCTGCGCACCGGCGAAACGGCAATTCACCCTTGAGTCGAGGGAGCTAATGAGTCTTTTAAATTTCTTTCTCGATCTGGTACGGTTTTTCTACAAAGACCGCGCCGAAATTTCCGGCTTGACCTTGGAGCATTTGTGGTTGGTAGCCACCTCCACGCTGCTGGCCGCCGCCATCGGTCTCCCGCTGGGCATTTTGCTGACGCGTTGGCCGCGCCTGAACAGACCGGTTTTGGGCGGCGCGAATGTCATCCAGACGATCCCGAGCCTGGCGCTGTTCGGGTTTCTGATGCCCGTTCCCTGGCTTGGCGAACGCGCCGACCGCTTGGCCATCACTGCGCTCACCGCCTACGCTCTGCTCCCCATTATCCGCAACACCTATGCGGGCATCACCGGCGTTGACCCCGGCGTGC
>QHZM01000230.1 GCA_003224665.1 Acidobacteriota bacterium | reverse complement strand
TTCGCGGGCCTTTTCGGGTTCGGTGAAGTAGTTGGAAAAGTCGGTGCCGATCAGTTTCTCGCGGGGCAGGCCGGTGACTTTGATGGTGGCCTCGTTGACGTCGGTGATTTTGCCGTCCGCGCTGATGGTCACCAGCGGGTCGACGGAGGCCTCAATCAGGCTGCGGGCATACTGGGAGGCTTGCTTCTGGGCGGTCACGTCACGGGCCGCGGCGAACACACCCAGGACGTTGCCCCGCACATCCCGGTAGACTGAGGCGTTGTAGAGCACGTCGGTCAGCCGGCCGTCCAGGTGCCGAATGGTAAGGGGATAGTCCGTGACCGACCCTTGGGCGAAGACCTGCCGGTAGCCTTCCCGGGCCTTTTCGGGTTCGGTGAAGTAGTTGGAAAAGTCGGTGCCGATCAGCTTCTCGCGGGGCAGGCCGGTGACTTTGATGGTGGCCTCGTTGACATCGGTGATTTTGCCGTCCGCGCTGATGGTCACCAGCGGGTCGACGGAGGCCTCAATCAGGCTGCGGGCATACTGGCTCATCTGAATCTCAGCGGAAATGTCCTTGGAGATGAGCAGAAATCCGACCGGTTTGCCGGAGGCGTCGCGCCGGGGAGTAATCACGAGGCGCGCCGTAAACACCTCACCATTCTTCCGCCGCCGGTTGATTGTCCCTTCCCACTTCCCGTCGAGCAGCGCGGCATTCATGATTTGTTGCGGCTTTCCGGCCTTGAAGTCCTCCGAGACGTGAAGCATAGATGAGTTGGCTCTGCCGATCACCTCCTCGGGCTCGTACCCATAAAGCCGCCGTGCGCCCTCGTTCCACAGACGGATGGTCCCGTCGAGGTCCTTGCCAATGATCGAGTATTCCGTGGAAGATTCAAGGATGTTGGTAATGAAATGGACGGCTTCTTGCGGCCCGCTCACGATGGAGCTATCGAAGAGTTTCGGTTTCTTCTCCGCCCCTGTCATTATGGGAGAGATTTCCCGTACAGGATTTCGCTCTGCGCTCTTGTTCCCGCGGCTCATGTCCTGCCTCCTTGTGTCACAGTCTCCGGAGCGTTGCCCGCGATGGCGCCGTCAAGCGGTTCAATTTCCATGGTCGGCATGATTCAGACCTCCGCCGCCCTTCCGTTAATCCGGGCCCTTGCCGGTGGCTTCCGCCGGCGCCTGCTTCGGAGGCGTTTTCGGTCGCGCTTCCACGGGAGAAGCCTTCGGGACGACAGGTGGAGGACTCTCCCGCTTGAGGCGCAGCCCGGCGACTTCGAGCCGGATGTTTTCCCAGGTATCTTCGGGGAGCGAAAGGTAAGCCCGGACGTCTTCCGGATCGAACTGGCGCCCGGACTCTCGGATGATTTCCGCCCGTGCGTCGGTGAAACCCAAGGCACGGCGGTACGGCCGGTCGGAGGTGATGGCGTCCAGCGTGTCGGCCACGGCAAAAATCCGCGCACCGAGCGGGATTTCAATTCCGGCCAGTCCCTGCGGGTAGCCAGTGCCGGCAAAGCGTTCCTGGTGGGTCAGGACGATCTCCGCGGCCGGAGCGAGAAACGCGATGCGGCTCACCAGGTCGTACCCGATCCGAGCGTGGGTCTGCATCACGGCCATTTCCTTGTCGGTCAGCTTGGCCGGTTTGCGGAGAATGGAATCGGGGATTCCTATCTTTCCGATATCGTGCAGGTAGGAGCCCCGGGCGATCTGCCTCAACTCCTCCGGCGAGCAGTTCATCGCCCTGGCAATCTCCAGGCAGTAGCGGCTGACGCGCCGCGAGTGGCCGGCGGTCTCGTTGTCTCGGAGATCGAGCGCTCCGGCCAGGGCCTCCAGCGTGTCGTCGTAGGTCTGCTCGATGCGCTTCGTGGCCGCGCGGAGTTGGCTGGTGCGCTGCTGGACGATCTGTTCAAGGCGCTCGCGATAGTTCCCGAGCTGCTGTTCCAGGCGCTTCTTCTCGAGCGCGCGCCCCAGGCTGGCGACGACCACGTCGAGGTCGAGAGGTTTGACGAGGTAGTCGGCCGCCCCCTGCTTCATCGCCTCAATTCCCACGCGAATGTCGTCTTCGACCGTGGCCATCAGGAACGCCGAATTGGGATGGTTCTTTCGGGTCGCCTGCAAGAGGTCGACGCCGGAAATTCCGGCCATCCGCAAGTCGGAGATGATCGCGTCGAATTTCCCCCGGTCCTGGAGTTCAAGCGCCTCTTTCCCGCTCGAACAACTCTCGCAATAGAATTCTTCGCGAGTCAGTCTCTTCACGAGCAACCGGCATATTTCCGGGTCTTCGTCGACGACCAAAACTCGCCCCTTGTTGTCAGTACCCATGGGTTGGCTGAAAAAGAGACAAACTCAATCGCCGACTTCACGGACGAAAAGCACTTGTTCCGTATTCGCTGCGGATCGCTGCCTGATGTACTGCTCGCCGGTAAGTTATTACAGCACGCATCTTAAGGTCAGGTGATGACGGAACGTTACCTGCCGGAGGCGCTCCCGGCGAAAAACCAACTGCGTGGATCCGGGCACACCAGTCCCCCGCGGGTCCCGGGGACTCCCCTTTATCTAATCGGCAGGGATGTCTTTGGAGATGAGCGGCTAAATCCTGCGGATGGCCCTCAGCGAGTGGGCGTCCATGACCGGGGCAGCACCACTGAGGTAAACAGCAGGGGGGTGGCGTTGCCCAAGCCGTGGGGAATGTTATGAAAACTGGCTGCGGGAGATTAAATCTTTTTAATGTTGTGGCGGCCTGGTCGGCCCCGGATTAACGAAACCTCACCCGGGGGCGGCGCCTCCCCCCTATCTTACTGCGACTCCTTATCGTAGCGGATGCCGTAAATCTTTCCTTCGAAGCCCTTCATGGTCTTCCGTCGGACTACGCGCGCCTGGACTTCAATATTGTGCCCACGGGGGTCAAACGGGCAGGTCACCTGGAGGCCCTCGCCGATCTCGTAGTCCTTGCCGCTCACGAAGCACAGCCCGCCCTTGGAAACGTTTTCCGTCTTGGAAAATTCTTCGATCCCGTAATAACTGCGCACGCGGACGGGGAGCCTGAGGGCGACGCGCGAATGAAGCCGGCGATTGGACTCGGGCCGTGGCGGTTCGAGGATTTCTTTGATGGAGGGTTCTGGCTCCTGGCCTGGAGGAGCGATGGCGACCTGTTTTTCAGTATATCCCCAGGGAGTAGGGCGCCCGCATTTGGAGCACTCTTTGCTCAGCAGGCCGGAGGTGCCGAGGACGTCGTTTTCGACGAGCGAGAGGGGAGTCAAGGCCACGGTGTTGCACCGGCGACATTCGAGCAGGGCGCTGCATGAAGACTGCTCATCCGGCGAGGGAGGCGGGAAATCGATCCCCCAGATGTTGCGTTTGTCGTCCCTGCACTCGACTCCCCACTCGCCACCCTGGTCGCTTCGGGGCTGGGTAGGGCCCACCACGCGAAAGTCCGCATCGCGGTGGGCGACGAGGTTCGTAATGCGAAGGGAGATGCCGGGAGAGACAGGCTGTTTGAGTTGGATCCACGCCCCGTGCCGGTTAATGATGACGGTACGCGTGGTCTCGGTAAACTTCTCTCCTGTCGGGTTGGTGCCTTCGACGCGGATAGGAATACTCAGAAGAAGACGCTCGCTCCGGCGCCGATTGGGAGTGGCCATGCAGGTCCTGTTCAAAAACCCAAACTCACCCTCTACCGCTGCAAGTTTATCCGTTCGAGCACGACGTGACAAGGGGCTTCCCGGCCGCTCCACTCCACGCGCCGATTTCGCGGGTCTGTTGACGCCGGCAGAACCCGCGGGGTATCTTGCCGCGAGCGGGCTCACCGGGCCAGGGGGTGGGGCGCAGCCTGCCGGGGAGGGGTACCGCCGCACGCTATGAAACTCCACCACGTCATCGAAGCGCAGCAATTCGACGTGCCGACGCTCAGCTACCTTTTCAAAGTCACTGAGAAGATGGAACAATTGGTGGCGCGCGGCGGCACCTCGGACTACCTCAGTCGCATCATGGCGACGCTTTTCTACGAACCCTCGACGCGCACCCGGTTTTCGTTCGAGACAGCCATGCACCGCCTGGGGGGCCGGGTTATCTCCACGGAGAATGCCGCCGAGTTCTCTTCCGTCGCCAAAGGGGAGACCCTCGAGGACACGATCCGCATTTTGAACGGCTACGTGGACGTCATTGTCCTGCGACACTACGAAGTGGGGGCCGCCAGGCGGGCCGCCGCGGTCTCGCGAGTGCCTGTTATCAACGCGGGAGACGGGGTCGGCCAGCACCCCACGCAGGCCCTGCTCGACCTCTACACCATCCGGAAGGAAACGGGTGTGGTGGATGGCCTGCGCATCGCCATGGTTGGCGACCTCGCTCAGGGCCGCACGGTCCGTTCGCTGGCGTATCTCTTGAGCAAATACAAAGACGTGAAGATGTATTTCGTCGCGCCGCCCCTTCTGAAAATGAAGGACGATATTCTTTCCCACCTCCGCGAACGGAAGGTCGGGTACACGGAGGAGACCGACCTCCAGAAAGTCTTGCCGGAAGTCAACGTCGTCTATCAGACGCGCATCCAGAAGGAGCGGTTCGGTGATCGCACGGCCGATTACGAGCGATGCCGGGGAGTTTACATCCTCAACCAGGACTCTCTGAAGCTGATGAAGCCGGGTGCCATCATCATGCACCCGCTTCCCCGCCTGGACGAAATCACCCGCGAAGTCGATGAGGACTCCCGCGCCGCCTATTTCCGTCAGGCCCAGAACGGGCTCTATGTCCGCATGGCGCTCTTGACGATGGTCTTGGCGAGCGAGCCGAGCTCCCGCCGGCGTTAAGAGGACTTCCGCCCCCCGCCGCCAACCCTCCCCGCTAAAACGCGGTAACCCGGTCAAAGGGACTTTAGTACTGGTACTCCCGTGCTGTTGAGTCCCGGCGCTCGCCAGGGTA